>JAEMTR010000079.1 GCA_016462245.1 Solirubrobacteraceae bacterium | reverse complement strand
GTGTGGGGGGCTCGTGGCGTTGATGGGTCTTCCTATGACCCATTGGCGCCGAGAGCCCCGCCCGCCGGTCGCCGCGCCCGGCTGCACGCTGGCTGTAGTCTGGCAGCGTGATTGCGAAGATTCTTTTCATGCCAATCGGCATCCTGCTCGGCAGCGTGCTCGCCAAGCGCGTTGGCGAGTCGACCTTCATCGACGGCTGGGAGCGGACGCGAGGGAGCGAACCGCCGACGGCCACAACCGAGCTGGCCAGCTGGCCTGAAGTGATCGCGGCGGCCGCGATCAAGGGTTCAATCATCGCCGTGACAACAGCTACCTTCACGCGCGCCGGAGCAACCGGCTTCCGTTACATCACAGGCTTCTGGCCCGGCGAGCAGAAGCGCGAGCCTGCCGCACGGCTTCAGGCCCGCGGCGACTAGAGCGCCTGGCGATGGCCACCGCAGCCGTAATCTTGATGAGGCAGCTCGGCCTAAGCGACGAGGAGCTCTGCGCGGTGCTCGACAGCAACCCGATCGAGATCATCTCCGACAGCCTCGATCACCGCCCGGAGCTGCCGATCCTGCTGCAGCTGACCGAAGAGGCGCAGGCCTGCGTCGGCCCCGAAGTTCTGAAACTCTGGGTACGGGCCCAAGGGCCAAGTGGGCGCCCGATCGAACACCTGCTGGCGCGCGACTTCGCTGCCTTTGAGGCGAGCGTTGTGACGCTCGTAGAGCGCGGCTTTGTAATTGGCGGCTGAAGCTAGAAGAGCTGGTTTTCGCCGCCGAATACTTCGCTGACGGAATCGTCGGTGAAGATCCGCCGGATTGAATCGGTCAGCACGTCGGCGCAAGTCAGAACGCGAACGTTCTCCGGCGCGCCGGGGCGCAAAGGAACGGTGGCGGTGACGACGACCTGCTCGAAGTTGGCGCTGGCGAGGTTCTCCCAAGCAGCGCCACTAAAGATCCCGTGCGTGGCGGCGGCATAGACGCTCGTCGCGCCAGCTTCGAGCACCGCCCGGCCTGCGACGGCGAGTGTGCCAGCGGTGTCGATCATGTCGTCGACTAGGACAGCGGTCTTGCCGTCAACGTCACCGATCACGTAACCAACTTCGGCGACTTGGTGCTCTGGGCGTTCTTTGTCGAGGATCGCCAGCCCGGCGCCAATCTTCGAAGCGAACTTCTTGTTCAGCTTGACGCGGCCGGCATCTGGAGAGACGACGACTAGGTCATCGAGGCCGAGGTCCTCGAAGTACTGCGTCAGCATGAACATTGCCGTCATGTGATCGACCGGGATCTGGAAGAAACCTTGAACCTGCCCGGCGTGAAGATCCATCGTTAGCACGCGGTCGGCGCCGGCCGATTCGAGCATCCGCGCCACGAGCCGGGCGCTGATCGGCTCACGCGGGGCCGACTTCTTGTCCTGGCGCGAATAGCCGTACCAAGGTGTCACGGCGATCACGCGGTGGGCTGAGGCGCCGACGGCGGCGTCGATCATCACCATCAGCTCCATCAGCGCGTCGTTCGCCGTCACGCCGGTGGCCGCGTTGCCACAGGTCGGCTGAACGATGAAAACGTCGGCGCCTCGAATCGACTCGTCGAAGCGGCAGTAGACCTCTCCGTTGGAGAAAGTCTTCAGCGTTACCGGGCCGAGGTCAACGCCAAGGCGGTCGGCGATCTTCGACGCCAGCTCTGGGTGAGCGCGGCCGGAGACGACCATCATCCGCTTGTCGTAATCGATCGGGATGCTGGTCGCTGGCTGCAGGCCGCTCTGCGTGGTCACCATTTCGATCGGGAGTCTAGGCGCGAGATCGGTCATTTCTTATCCGTTCCGTCACTCTTGCGGCGCGCGTCGTAACCGTCCTTGTTCTCCTGGCGCTCGCGACCGATCGCCAGCGACCCCGGCGGCACGCCTTCAGTGATCACGCTGCCGGCCGCCGTCCACGAGTCGTCGCCAATTTCGACCGGCGCGATGTAAGAAACGTGGACTCCGCCATGGACACGCTCGCCGAAGACGGTGCGATGCTTGTTTGCACCGTCATAGTTGGCTGTGATCGTACCGGCGCCGAGGTTCGCTTCGGCGCCGACTTCAGCGTCGCCGACGTACGAAAGGTGGGGAACCTTGGCGCCCTCGCCGATGTCGGCGTTCTTTAGTTCAACGAAGGCGCCGACCTTGGCGCGCTCCCGCACCAGCGAGCCTGGGCGCAGGTGCGAGAAGGGGCCGATCGTCGCCTCGCTGCGCACTTCGCAATCGGTCAGGTGGCTGCGCAGCACCGTCACCTCGTCGCCGATAGTGGCGTCGGTCAGCGTCGAGTCGGGGCCGATCGTCGAGCGCTCGCCAATGCTTGTTGCGCCGCAGAGCGCGGTGAACGGTTCGATCACGCTGTCTGAGCCGATCTCAACGCCAACGTCGATCTGGGTTGAGGCTGGGGCGACAATGTCAACGCCGTTAAGCAGGTGGGCTTCGATGATCTGGATCTGCGCAAGGCCGCGCAGCTCGGCAAGGTCAACGCGATCGTTGACGCCGAACAAGATCGAAGGATCATCGACCACGTGGGCCATCGCCGTGCCGCCAGCGGCCGCGATTAACGGCAGCACGGCCGGCAGGTAACGCTCACCCTGACTGTTGTCACTGCCTACGCCCGGGAGGGCGGCGGTCAGCGCAGCGGCGTCAAAGACGTAGACGCCGCTATTGACCTCCGTGATCAAGAGCTCTTCGGCCGTCGCGTCGCCGTTGGTCTTGGTCTCAACAATCTTCTCCAACCCGCCGTCGGCGCTGCGTACGATGCGCCCGTAGCCGCTCGGGTCATCGAGCAAGGCGGTTGCGACGGTGACGGCGGCGGCGCTCTGCTCGTGAACTGCGACCAGCTCGCGAATCGTTTTGGAATCGATCAGCGGCACGTCGCCGCTGAGAATCACGACCGGGCTGGCATCGGGCAGCGAGTCGATTGCCGCCGCTACCGCTCCGGCCGTTCCGTCGGCTTCGGGCTGGACGACGATCTCAACATCATCACCGAGCAGCCCGTCAAGCGGGCGCGCAGGACTATCGACAACGATCAGCTTCGTGCAACCCGCTTCGCGTGCGGCGACGAGCACCCATTCGATCAACGGACGGCCGCAGAGGTCATGGAGAACCTTCGGCGTGCGCGAACGCATGCGTGTCCCCTGGCCGGCGGCCAAAATGACGGCTGTGTTAGCGGACACGCTCACATCGTAGAGCGCAGGAGCGAAAAGCGCAGATCCGGGCGAACACCTGCAGGCTCAGTAGCTGGGGGGCAGGGATTCGAACCCCGACTAACGGCGCCAAAGGCCGTTGTGCTGCCGTTACACCACCCCCCAATGGGACTTCCCTGATGATAAGCGCTGACCGCCACAAACGATCAGCAAACCGTTCAGCGCGGCTTCGAGACGCGTCCGGCGCTGAGCCCAAGTTCGCCGGCCGGGCCACCGCGCTGTGGAATTCCAAGCACGCGCATCGCTTTGAGCCCAAGGCTCAGTTTCTCGCGCCCGTCACTGGAGCCGACGTCATGGCCACAAAGGTCACGGACCCGTTCGAGCCGGTAACGGACCGTGTGGCGGTGCGTGAAGAGCCGCTGCGCGGTGCCAGCGACATTGCCGTCGGCCTCAAGGAAGGTTTCGACCGTCAGCACCAGGTCGGTTTGGTACTGCTCGTCATAGGCGACCAGCGGCTCAACCGTTTCTGAGTAGAAGCGCTGGAGCTCCTCCGGATTGTCGGCCATCGCCGAGAGCAGCAGCCGATAGGCGCCGGTCTGCTCGAAGGCCAGAACCGAGTGCTCGTCGTCGCCTTCGGCGACATTTACGGCCAGCAGCGCCTCGGCCGCCGCGCGGTGAAGCTGAGCCGGGTCGTCGCAGGGGCGGCTGCGGCCAACCGTGACCGTGTGGCCGGGGAGGCCTGAGAGCAGCTCGCCGCGGATCGCTTCACCCGCGCGAGCGGCATTTCCATCGTCGCCGCTTGCCAGCAGCACGACGACGTCGTCGCCGGGCAGATCCCGCGGCGGCGTCAAGGCGCTTAAGGAATCGGCGACGACGCCGCGGGCCGCGCGGTCGACGAGCGAAAGAACACGCGCACGACGACCTTCACCAGCAGCGACGTGGGCGTGGGCGCGGACGACGATCATGCTGGCACCACGCTCGAGGCTCATTCCCAGCTCAGCGGCAGCCGCCGCGACTGCGACGCCGTCATCAATCTCGCGCGCCAGCAGAGCGAGCAAGAATAGTTCGGCAGCTTCTGCCGAGGCGCGCGAAGGCGCGCGGACGCGTTCGACCTCAGAGCTGATCAAAGTTGTAACGAGCCGCAGCAGCGAGCCATCGAGCTCGCCGCGGGCGCGCAGACGCAGCACGCCAACCGGGGCGTCGTTAACGCGCAGCTCAATCAATTCGACGCCGCTGCCATCAGCTAGCAGCGATGCTTCGTCGGCAGTTGAGCGCGCTGCCACGGCCAGCACGTGGCCGGCGCGATCGCTTACCGCGAGGCTGGCCTCGAGCGCCCGCGCGGCGGCGCGAACGACCTCAGGCAGCCCGGCGCCCGACTCAACGGCATCGGTGATCGCCTCGAGCGCCTCAAGATCCAGCGGGGCAGACCGCCGGTGCGCCGAAGTGGACATACGACGATTCTACGCGCGCCGAATGATCAGGCCGAGACGCGGTCCCAAAACCAGATCACAACCGCCCCAAGCGCGACGCCAACAACGATAAAAGCGGCTAGCGCGTAGAGCGAAAGGAAGACACCGGCAACTCGCTGCCAAAGCGCCCCGTAGGATTGCCACGCAGGCGCGGCCATCAGCCCAACCCAGGCGGCGAGGCCGAAGACGACGCTGAAGCCGCCGACCAGCAGAATGATTGTTTCGTTACCCATTAGGTGCCTGCGGTGAAGTATCGCGCACGACCTTGACGAATAGCGCGATGATCGCCATTAGCGCGAAGCAGGCCACCGCGCCGCCGCCGCCGCCGAGCGTGTCGGAGAGCCAATGAACTTGAAGATAAACGCGCGTCGCGCCGACGAGAACTGGCACGACGAAGGCAACGCCGACGATCCACCACTTGCCCTTCAGCGCGGGAATCAAGCGAACCGCGATCGCGGCCAGTACAACCCACGCGACTGCGTAGGCGGTGTGGCCTGAGGGATAAGCGGAACCGGCTACATCGACCAAGGCTCCGGGCGGGCGCGGGCGGTCAAGCAGCAGCTTGCCGAGCTGAACCGAGCCGAACGTCGTCAGCATCCCGACGCCGAGCACGAAGGCCTCCAAGAAGTGGCGACGAGTTAGTAGCGCGATCGTGACGACGATGACGAGCGTGAACATCAGCAGTGGCGCGCCGAGCGTGGTTAGGACTTCCGCGACGGTCACGGCAGCAGGGTTGTAAAGATCAACCGCCCAGCCTTGGACCTGCTTGTCGATCGCTCCGTAGCCGCGCTCAGCGATCACAATCCAGTAGCCGACGTAAGCGAAGCCTCCGACGGCAACGAAGGCCAACAGCGTCGTCAGGTCAAGGCCGGTCGTGCCGGGCGTAATTCGCGCGATGAAGAAACGCAGCGGCCCCTGCGCCCAGCGCACGAGCGGCTGGAGCAAGCGCAGCCCTGGGCGATCGAGCGCGGCAAGCATCTTCTGCTCTAACGCGTGGCGGTTCTCTTCCTTACTCAGGTGGCGCACGACCCAGACCAGCGCGACGATCACGCTGATCACGATTCCTAGCCCTAGCGCGCCCTCCTTGGCAACCTTCAGAACGGTCGCGAAGCTCTGCCAGAAGATGTAGCCGAGCATGATGAAGGTCGTCGCCCAGAGCCCGGCGCCGAGAATGTCGTAGGGCAAAAACCTGCGCAGCGGCATCCCGCTCGATCCAGCAAGAAATGGCGCGACGGCGCGGACGATGCCAACGAAGCGGCCGATGAAGATCGCCTTGCCGCCATGCTTATCGAAGAACTTCTCGACCATCGCTAGCCGCTCGGCGTTCATGCCAAAGCGCGGCCCGTGCTTGACAATGAACTCGCGGCCGAGCCGCCGCCCCAGCTCGTAGCTGACGAGATCACCCATCGTCGCCGCTAACCAAGCGATTCCGATCAGCGTGACGAGCGAAATCACGCCCTGGCCGGCGACGACACCACCGACGACCATCGCCGTCTCACCGGGCGCGATCAATCCGACGAAAGCTCCGGTCTCCAGGAAGGCCAGCACGCCGACGAGCAGGTAGGTCCAGTCTCCAAGCGTTGCACCAACGCTGGTCAGCAGCTCTTCGAGGTTTGGTAGCACTACGAGGCCGCTGCCGTAAACGCAGAGGCCAGCGACGGCGATGATGCCGCCGATGATCAGCGGTAGTTCCAGCTTCTTGCGCCTGTTGATCAGGAAGAAGGCCAGCGCAGCGGCGCCGATCAGCGGCAAGACCTTCACTCTGCCGCCCGATCTGTGTTGGCCGTCGGGATCACGGTTGGATACCACGGTTCGACAGCGAATGGCGCTGGCGTCCTGCCGGAGAGCGCGAGAGCCGCGCCGCGGGCGCCGCCGAGATCGCTGAAAAGCCCGATCACTGTTGGCCCAGAGCCGCAAACCATCGCATGCTCGGCGCCGGCGCCGCGCACCTCATCGAGCGTCCACGCAAGCTCCGGCGCGAGCGAGACGGCGGCCGGCTCAAGGTCGTTGACGAGCAGCTCGGGCGGCGCGAAGGCAGCACCGGCGGCGAGCGCGCCGACCAATTCGGCGTGGCGTGACTCAAGCTCAGCGGCGCTGCGCGGGAGTGCCAAGCGATCAGCC
>JAEMTR010000078.1:2541-6787 GCA_016462245.1 Solirubrobacteraceae bacterium | reverse complement strand
TGGCTTGCCGTAGTCGTAAGGAACCTTGAACGTCCCGCACTGAAGCGTCGGATAGAGCGCATCTGCTAAGTCCGGATCCGGATAGGCCTCTTTGGGGCACGTCGTCCAGCTGATCTGCGCGGCCTGAGCGCTCGCCCCGGAAACATGGCCGAAAGCGGCCACAAACGCAGCGACGAACAGGAATGAGGAAAGTTTCTTAAACGAGATCACCGCGCCACAGTACAGACCCGAGTAATTAGCTGCGACGGTTCGACGCAAGCCCTCCATCGGACTCGAACCGATGACCCCTTCCTTACCATGGAAGTGCTCTACCAACTGAGCTAGGAGGGCGCAGGCTCGGAGGATAGCTTGAGACAGCAGCCGCCCACGCCGCGCTTAGCGCGGCTCCGCGCTACTCGCGAATGCGGATTGACCCAGCGCCAACAGACTTTGTGTCGATCAAGCGCGCGACAATGCTCTTGGCGTTCGCTCGGGCTAAGAGTCGCAGCGAGACTTTCGTCAAGGTCAGCTTCAAGGCGGCAGTTCCGCCAGCGGGGATTGCAGGGCTGACAACGCGGTAAGCGCTGCCGTTCGTGAGCTTGAGGCGAAACTGCTTACTTGAGCAGATTCCAGCCGATACGCAGGCAAAGTTGAGCGTGATTGCCTTCCGAACAACCTTGGCGCTGCGGTTCTTGCTGTAGGGGAAGGAGACCGTGCCTGGTGGCGCTGGCAACGCTACGGGAACGAGCGATGCCGCTGCACTCCTAACCACGTCGAAGGCCGGTTTGCGCCGTACCGCAGGGTTGGCTGGTAGCGGGTCGGCGGTGCTCAAAATTCCTTCCGACGCAAATGCGCCAGAACCCCACTCGCGTTGAGTGACGAAAATCATCTCAGCGCCGGCACCGACAATCCCGGGCATCGTCGCTTCAAGGAACGCTGCCTGCGCGCTCTCGCCGCCACGGAACTTGGCGTCGAACTGGAACACCGTCTCGGCTGGGTAGCCAAACTCTGTAAGCCAGAGAGGGCCGTCGATGCCGTGAGCGGTGAAGTATTTGCGCCAACGGTCGACTAGCGTCGCCGCCGCGCGCGCCGACGTCCGCAGATGAATTGTGCTGATGTCAATCTTGGCTGGAAGTGAGGGATCAGCGGCGAGAACGGCGTCGGTAAATTGCGTGTCCGAGGTCCGCGCCACCCCTCCGATCGCCACGCGAGCCTGTGGGTTGGCGCCGTGTATGCCGTCGGCGGCAGCGGCCAAGGTGCGTGCGTATTGCAGCGCATTGCCATAGAAAGCGCGTGCCGTGTCCGGCTCGTTGATGATCTCGAAGGCGTCGATTACCCCTGCGTAGCGTGCGCTGACCTCGGCGACCATCTCCTTGTAGCGGACGAGATCAGATGGAGGGCAGTGGTACGCATCCTCGCGGGAGGTGCCGGCAGGACAGTCAGCAATGAACCATGGTGTTGCGAAGAGGTTCGCGAGAATCTTCACGCCGTAGCGGTTGGCGAGCTCCGCGTACTGATCGGTCTGAGCCCAGTTCTTCTGGTAGAAGGGGTGGCCGCGATATTCGCCGCGCGTGAAGATCGAGGTAAGGCCAAGATCCAAGCGAATGTAGGACGCGCCTACAGCCTTAGCCTGGGCGAACATCTCCTTCTTCGCGCTGTAGGGGGTGTCTTGGTACAACATCGAGTGAACCCCAACGTTGTTTGCTGGTGCCGCGATCAGGTCGGGTGTTGCCTCAAACGTCGCGCCGCTCGCCAGCGTCGGCAAGACGGCCAGGACCGCTGCCGAGCAGAGCCCTGCGCAAAGTGCTCTTGTTTTTCTACGTCTCATTATCAGCCTCGAAATCGCGCGTTACTGCTGGTTCAGACCCGCCAACGAGGGTTTTGTGACAGTTCGGGATCATTGTTCTCGTGGTTACAAACACGGGCGGGCAAGAAAAGTTGTCACCACCGCCCGCTGCGCCCTTGCGGGCAGGGAATAACCAAAGCGCGCTGAAGGTTTAGCTTCGCGGCCGCAACGCCTGCTCCGCTACCGTGTTTAGACGACGATGACCGCTCTTAAAGCCCCTCAATTTTTCCGCGCCGCGATCGCCTCTGCCGTTGTTCTGGCGGCTGGCGCGATGCTGCTGCCGGCCAGTGCTTCAGCAGTGCTGAAAAAGGAGACGTGGCTCAGCGGCGTGACGATCACCGAATACTTCCCGGCTCCGGAAGCCTGGTTCGTCGGTGAGCGCGTCTACACGCCCGGCATCGCGCGCAGAAGCCGCGTCGACTGGCTCTATTCGGCCCGTGGGCTCTCGATGGAGGGAGATGGGATCGGCACCAACGGCAAGCGATACCACATCAACAATCTCGGCTCGAGCGGCTGGATCACATCAAGCGGCAAGAACGCGAGTTTCGGAGTTGGCGGCGTCTTCGCTCCATTCTGGCGCGGCGAGGGCTATTGGCGATCGAAGAGCGGTCGCGTCACCTTCCCATTGGAAACCGGTGGCTGGTACAACGGCACCGGAACCCGATACGTCAAGCCGACCGGGATTAGCTTCGCTGAGGGCCCCTCGCTTGACCTCAGCTACTACCGCAGCGTGGCCGTCGACCTCAGTCTTATACCGCGAGGCAGCCTCGTCTATATCGCCGCTTACAAGTCGAAGAACAAGGACGGTTGGTTCCGCGCCGACGACACCGGCGGTGCGATCGATGGCCGCCACATTGACGTCTACCGCCCGCCGCCGAGCCGCTCATCGGACTCCGGTAACTACATGACCGGCAAGCGGATCTTTGTAGTTCCGAAGAACCGGATCTCGGCCTACCTTAAGGCCAATCCGGCTGCTGCACGAAGCGCTCGCCGCTAGCTCCCAGTCTTACTTGACGAGGCTAATTCGCTCCGCATAGCCGAGCAGATCGGTCAGCGTGACGAATTTGTAGCCGCGCCCTTTCAGCGCACGGACGATCTGCGGCAGCGCAGCGAGCGTTTGCGAGCGCGGGCCGCCACCATCGTGGGAAAGGATGATTCCGCCTGCTTGGGTCTGCCCCAGAGTGGCGTTGACAATCGCACCGGTTCCAGGCGTGCGCCAATCGAGCGGATCGACGCTCCACAGCACCGAAGTCATGCCCTGCTGGTTGGCACGGCTAACTAGATCGGCGCCGGTTGAGCCGTAGGGCGGCCGGAAGAGGCAGGGCGTAAAGCCTGTCGCGCGGCGAATTGCAGCGTTGGTATCGCGCAGCTGCGTGCTGGCTCCCGCGCCGCCATCGCCAAGGTCGGCGTGGTTCCACGAATGGTTGGCGACCATGTTGCCATCGCGGAGCATTGCCCGCACGGTCGAAGCGTTGGAAGAGACCAGCTGCCCGACGATGAAGAAGGTCGCCGGCACGCCGAGCTTGCGCAGCTCGCGCAAAAATGCGGGCGTGTAAGTCGAGGGCCCATCGTCGTATGTCAGGGCGACCCGCTTACTACCCGACGGGCCGCGACTTACCTGGCCAGCGCCGCTGCGCTTGCAGCCTGTAGTCACCACGTCCCAAACGCGCGCGTCGTAGCTGCCCACTCGCGGCAGGCGGTGTTCGCATGGCAGCGCCAGCACCGCTGCCGAAATAATCTTCGCGCCCGACCAAGTGACCTTCGCGGCCTTCGCCTGCTGGGCGCTGCAGCCAGCGGCGGTTGCCTTCACGTAAACGTCGGCGAGGCCGACCTTCAGCTTCGCCTCAGCGGGCTCAAAACGGAGTCGAAGCTCACTTTCACGCGGCTGGGTCACGCTCCCCTCGACGCGCTCGCCACGCGAGACAATTCGCCACTTGCCATCTGCTCGCGTTACACAGACCGCTCGCGCCGCAAGCGAAGCCTGCTCAAAGATCGTGCAGATCTGGCCGCCGTTCACCTCAGCGAGCAGCTGGGGCGTAATCGGCTCGGCCGAGCGGTAGACGATCTCCAGCTCACGGCTCCGCTGGCCGAACGAGCTGCTGATCAGGTCGAGCGCGCCCCCCTCAGGCTTAACGGTGTGCGGCTCTCCTCCCTGCGTCGTGGCCGCGTTGGCGCTGGCAGCGAAGCAGAGTGAAAACGCTAAGCACGCCGCTGCGGCCGGGAAGCGCATCTAGCCTGCCTTGACGCTCACGAGGTCTACGTCGAATACGAGCGCAGCATTGGCGGGAATTGTGGGAGGTGAACCGGCGGCGCCGTAACCCAGTTCGGCCGGAATAATGAGGCGGCGGCGACCACCGACCTTCATTCCCTCAACGCCCTGATCCCAGCCGGCGATTACGCCGCCGCTGCCGAGGTCGAAGG
>JAEMTR010000078.1:0-2531 GCA_016462245.1 Solirubrobacteraceae bacterium | reverse complement strand
GCCGGCCTTCCAAGAGCTGTCGAACTCTTTGCCGTTTGCGAACAGAACACCGACGTACTGAACTGTCACGCTGTCACCGCTCTTAGCCTCGGTGCCGGTTCCGACGATCAAGTCCTGGACGATCAGAACCTTCGGCGCCGCGCCACTTTGACGAGGAATTACAGGCTTGACCTTGAGGTCGCCTTCACCGGGGCCGGGGGTTACCTTGACGGCCTTGATCGCTGGCGTTGTCGCATCGGTGATCGTCGGCGGGTTGGCCTGCTCGTTGGCGGCCTGCTCGGCAGCCTTATCGGCGGAGCTCTGCGATGAACCGCAAGCGGCCAGCAGCGGTAGTGCTGCGCAGAGAATGAGGGCTAGGAGAAGGCGAGTTTTAGTCATCATTGGTTGATAGCAGTTGCGCCCTCCGTTAGGCGCAATAAGCGGGGCAGCGGCGCGCGCGAACTCAGCCTCAGTCGATCACAAGGCCGAGCGTGACCTGTGTCACGCGACCGGCCTTAGAAATCGAGAAATCGGTCACAACGAAGCCTGGGCTCCACTTACCGAGGTAGCAATGGCGGTAGCCCAACTCCGTTACGCAGCGCTCGCCGGTCAGCTTCGCGGCAAGCGCTCTCTCGCTTGAACCGACGCCGATCCCGCCGCTCGTGCGCTCGGTGCGGCTGGTCGTTGTGAGGTTGACTACCGGAGCGGTTGCCGACGTGCCGCGGAAGGTAACTTCGACCTTTCCAAACCGCATCCGCCGCGTCTTGCCGAGCAACGGGTGGCTGACGATCTTATTGATGCTCGGCGTACCGGCCACGGCGCGAACCTGGCTCGCGACCATGCCGATCTTCAGCCCGCGCAGCGACTGCTGTGGAACGAGGCTCTGAACCCGGGCTGGCGCAGCGCTCGCGAACAACGCCATCGCTGAGGCTGTGATCAACGCAGCAAGAATGATTCTGCGAACAGTGAACATTCGCCAATCATTACCGCAACGCCCGACCGATGCGCCGGTTAGCGACTAACCGTCGGTATCGCCACCGGTTATTCCGTCGTCGGTGCTCGGCGTCAGCCGGCCGGAACCTGCTGCACGTGCGGTCGGGCCGCCGCCACGGCCACGCAGGATGAACGCAAAGGCAACTGCCAGCAGCGCGCCAGCCAACGGGCCGACCAGATAGGCCCAGTAATCGGTGAAGTTACCGCCGACCAGATCAGGGCCGAATGAGCGCGCCGGGTTCATCGACGCACCGCTGATAGGCGCTGCCCAAAGGCCGGCCAGCGCGATATATCCGCCGACCGCGAGCGCACCAATCGAACCGACGTTCTGCGCCCCCGATGAGGTGCCGAGAATTGTGCTGACGAGCCCAAGCGTCAAAACCATCTCGATCAGCATCGCCTGCCAGGCCTCGTAGCCAGCGCCGGGCTCGGTAGCGCCGAGGCCGCCAACGTCACCCAGCACGGCACGCAGGAAGAGGCAGGCCAGCGTCGCGCCAATCAGCTGCACAGCGATGTAACCGGGCACTCGCCGCCAAGCAAAGTCTCGCCGCAGCGCGAAGGCGATCGAAACGGCCGGATTGAGGTGCGCACCGGAGACCGAGCCCATGAAAAGGATGATCGCCATCACCATCAGGCCCGGCGCCACTACGGCCGCGGCCAAACTCACTTGATCGCTTGCCTCGGCGTGGAGCATGCCTCCACCGGCGGCAACCAACACCAGCATGAAGGTGCCAAAGAATTCAGCGAAAAGCCTGCGCCACTCGAGTGTCGGGTCGTCGAATTGGTCGAGCTCCGGGTAGCTGACGGAAAGGACTTTGCGGCGCGAAGCGGGGATCCCCGTTTGCTGTTCCAAATCCTCCACTCAACTAGGTAACCACCGCCGCCGGACGCTTTTTCGCCCGACGGCGCTGCCGTTCGCGCCTAACGCGTAAAAGTGTGAACTAGCTGCAGCTCAACCCGCTCAGGACTGCCTGAGATCAGCGGCGTGACCTTGGAATTGAAATCGGCGAAGACCTCTTCGCTGTTTACAGCTTCGGCCTGATCGGGAGTCTCAAAGACGCCGATGCCGCGGACGAGGCCGCTGGCCGGGTCGCCGACGACGAGTACCTGACTTAGGCCTTCGTGGCTGTCCTTCATGTACTCGGCGAACTCCGAGTAAATCTCGAGCAGGTGCTCGTACTGGCCGGGGTTTGCGTGCATTGTGAACTCGATAACTGTGCTCATCTGGTCGTTCTCCTAGGAAGTCGATTGTTTAGCAGCGGTGAGCGTACAGAAGCACTGTCGTCGGTGTCGGTCAGGGAAAGCGCTCCGGCGCAGCGGGCAGAATTAGTCAATGCGCATCTACCCAGAGGTTCCCGCACTCCGAACCCGTGCCGTAATCGCCGATCTGCTGCTGCTGGCGCTGCTCGTCGTCTTCGCTTGGTTGGGGATGAAGGTCAACAACACGGTCGACGACATTGCCAGCCTTGGCCGCGGCGTCCAAGACGCCGGCAACTCGGTCCGTGACGGATTCACCCAAGCCGGCGACACGCTCGGCAACGTGCCGCTCGTCGGCGGCG
>JAEMTR010000077.1 GCA_016462245.1 Solirubrobacteraceae bacterium | reverse complement strand
TCAACGCCGGGCAGGACTGCACCGCCGCCACGCGCGTCATCGCAGCCCCAGGGCTATACGGCGACCTCGTCGACGCGCTCGCCGAGGCAGCGAAGGCGACCGTCTACGGCGATCCACTCGACGAGAACACATACATGGGTCCTGTGATCAGCGAGACGCAGCTTGATCGCGTTAGCGGCTTCATCGAGCGCGCACCGGCACACGCCCGCATCGCTTCCGGCGGCAAGGCGCCTGAGAACGGTGGCGGCTTCTGGTTCGAGCCGACCGTTGTAGCCGACCTCAAACAGGATGACGAGATGATCCAAAACGAGATCTTCGGCCCGGTCGTCACGGTTCAGCAGTTCAGCGACGAAGCTGAAGCGCTGGCCTGGGCAAACGGCGTCAAGTACGGCCTCGCTTCAAGCGTCTGGACTCGCGACCACGGCCGTGCAATGCGGATGGCCAAGGGGCTCGACTTCGGCTGCGTCTGGATCAACACCCACATCCCGGTCGTCGCCGAAATGCCGCACGGCGGCTTCAAGGAGTCCGGCTACGGCAAGGATCTCTCGATGTACGGATTCGACGACTACACGCGCGTCAAGCACGTGATGTCAAACATCGAGGCCTAATTCGCTGCGGCCAGTGGCCGCGAGCTAAAGACCGCCGTAGTCGCCGATCGCTGGGCGCTGGGCGCCTTCCGGCAGCAGCCCTTCATCGGCAAGCTTGTCGATGTGCGCCGCGAGCGTGGCTTCGGCTGCGGGCCTGAGGATCGGCGGCACGTCGCCCCAGGCGGCGTCGAGCAGCTCGTCGCTGCTGCGCAGCCCGCTTTCGAGCGCCTCTAGCAGCATCCGCTCGCGTTCCAGGCGGTGGTCGCGATATTCGATCAGCCTCGCGCGCGGGTCATCGAGCGCTGGGCCATGCCCCGGGCAGAGCAGCTTCAAATCGAGCGCGATCAGCCGGTCGAGCGCCGCGAGGTATCCGGCCAGCGCGCCGGGATCCGGTGAGATGTAGACGCTGCCGCGGCCCAGTACGGCGTCGCCGGTAAAGATCACCGGGCCGCTGACGAAAGCTAGGTGGTCCGGGGCGTGGCCCGGCGTCGCATAGACGCTCAGGGGGCCAAACTGGTCGCCGTCGGTAAGCGTCACGCCAGCCACCTCGATCTCAGCCGCCCCGACTGGAACGTCGCCAAGTCGCGCCAGCAGCCCTTCAAGCCCACCGCTGTGGTCGGCGTGATCGTGCGTTATTGCGATCCCTCCGGCACCGCCTCGCACCTTCGCCTCGCCAGCCAAGCGGTCCAGATGAGCGTCGATTGGCGGGCCCGGATCGATGATCCAGCAGGGGTCGCGGCCGATCAGCCAGCAGTTCGATCCATCGAGCGTGAACGGGCCCGGATTATCCGCCCGCACGCATTCGACGTCGAACTCTTTGAGCAGCTCCACAGTGCGACATTACATTGCGCCGACGCTCGACCCAAAAGCGTGCAAGTATGAACGTCGTGACTAGCTTTGACCGACTCAGCGCTCTCGATGCAGCATTCCTTGACATCGAAACTGAGCGCGCGCCGATGCAGGTTGGTTGGACGATGCGCTTCGCCGGCGAGCCGCCCTCAATTGAGCAGCTGCGCAGCCACGTCGAGCAGCGCCTGACGAGTGTTCCGCGACTGCGCCGCTGCATAGTTGAGCCGGCGCTCGGGATCGGCGACCCGCACTGGGTTGATGACCCGCTGTTTGCGATCGACCGCCACGTAAACGTGATCCAGATGATCGCTTCCAGCGTGCAGCCGCAGCTCAGCGAAATCGCCGAAGAGCTGCTCTCGCAGCCGCTCGACCGCAGCCACCCGCTCTGGCGCCTGCAGCTCGTGACCGGCCTCAGCGATGGCGGCTTCGCGATCATCGGCCAGGCTCATCACGCACTCGTTGATGGGCTGGCGGCGATCGAGATCGCGACGATCATCTTCGACGGCGTTGGCGCACCCGACGAGCAGGCGGTTGCCAGCTGGCTACCGGCCGATGCGCCATCGACGGCTGAAGTGCTGACCGCCGCGGCGCTCTCTCGGATCGGCACCGGCAGCGACGTAGCAACGACGCTCGTTCGCGCTCTCGCCGATGGTCCCGGCCCAATCGTCGAGGCCGTAACGGCGCTGCTGAGCCTCTTCACGCCCGGGCAGCGCACCGCGCTCGAGAACTCAGCCAGCTCACGGAGGCGCGCAGCATTCAGCTCGATCCCGATGGCGAAGCTGCAGGAGGCTGCAGAACGCCACGGCGTTACCGTCAACGACGTCCTGCTGGCAGCTAGCGGCGGCGCGATCAGCGCCGCGCTTGCACGCCGCGGCGAGCAGCCGGAAGGCATCCGCGTCTTGGTTCCGACCGCGGTTCGTCTGCCCGGTGAGAGCGCTGCCGCTCACGCCAACCGAATCTCGATCATGGTCGTCGAGCTGCCACTTGATGCCGATGACCCAGGCAGCGTCCTACGCACGATCGGCCGCCGCACAAAGACGCTCAAGCGCGCCGGCTATGCGGGCACGCTCGACACAGCGATCCGCGCCGCCGACCTTCTCGCCCCTGCGGTTCGCAGCGCAGCAGTCCGCGCCGCTGTCGGCGCCGCCCACTTCACGGTCGTAATCTCAAACGTGCCGGGTCCGAGCGAGCCGCTCTCGCTGATCGGCCGTCAGCTTGAGGGAATCTGGCCGGCCGTTCCGCTGGTTGATGGCCACGCGCTCTCGATCGGCGCGATTTCACACGCTGGCATGCTCCACATCGGCTGCTTCGCCGACGCTGCGCTGGTGCCGGACGTCGAACTAATCGCCGCCGATATCGAGCAGACCTTCGAGCTGCTCTGCGAGCTGCCTGCCCAGGCCCCTGCGCCTTGGCAGCAGCGCGCACGCCAGCGGCGCGACGCCATACGCGTCGCTTAGCGCGCTGCGATCCTGCTTACAGCGCCACCGAGCGATACAACGTAGATGCGGCCACGCGCATCCTCGCCGAACGAGGAGAGCGCCGCAATCTGCGGCAGGCCGGAGACGCGTGCATTGCCGGCAGCGCCGGAGCTCGAAAGGCGCGCGCCGTAGATGATCCCTTCGCAGAAGTCGCCGTAGAGGTACTTCCCGCGCAGGCTCGGCAGAGCGGCGTCGCGGACGACGTAGCCGCCAGTCACCGAGCACCAGCCCTCGTCATGGGTTCGGACGATCACCGGTTCGATAGCGCCGCTGAGCGTGCCGCCGGAGAACGGCTGGTCCCCTTCACGCACGCGCCAGCCAAAGTTGCCTCCGCTGGCCTGCGCGATACTCGTGAAATCGACCTCTTCGACCGTGGCTTCCCCGACATCACCAATGATTAGGTCGCCGCCGACGCGATCGAACGAGAAGCGCCAGGGGTTGCGCAGACCGTAGGAGTAGACCTCGGGCCTCGCACCGGCGCGGCCCACAAACGGATTCGACGACGGCACGCTGTACGCCTTCGTTGCCGCGCGGCGCGGATCGATTCTGAGAATCTTGCCGAGCATCGAGCCGAGGTTCTGCGCGTTGCCGATCGTCCCGTGCTGATCGCCGCCGCCGCCGCCGTCGCCGGTGCCGATGTAGAGCAGCCCGTCAGGGCCAAAGTTCAGCTGGCCGCCGTTGTGGTTGCCTTCAGGATCGTCCATCACGAGCACGCTGCGGTACGAGGAGATGCTCGCGCGGTCGCTCGTCGCGCGCTTGAACTCAGCAACCTCCTGCTTACCGTCGCGGCGCGTGAAATAGACGTAGAAGAGCCCGCTCTTGGCGTAGTCGGGCGCGAACGCGAGGCCGAGCAGACCCTGCTCGCCGCCGGCGGTTACGCGCGAGCTGACGTCAAGGAAAGGCGTGCTCAGCGCCTTGCCGTCACGGACAACGATGATCCGCCCGCCCTGCTGAACCACCATTACCCGCCGCAGGTCCTTCGGCGGCGCCGTCACGTAGAGCGGCATCTTGAACTTGCCAACGTTGACCAACTTGACGCCGCTGGCGGCCGTTGCAGGCGCGGCGGCCGAAGTGGCATCCGAAGTGGTGTTGGGCAGCTCGCGAGCTGCAGAGGAACCGCAGGCGCCAAGCGAAATCGCACAGGCCAAGGCGGCTATCAGGGCAGTGGGCATCAACTTATGATCGCAGCGGCTGTCTCAAACGGCGCCGATTGGGCGCCGATCCACTCACTCACTGCGGCGAAATCGCTACGGCTTCGGCGCGGTCTCGTCCCATGACTTGATTGAGCCGCCCTTGTTCCACATCTCCTGAATCTCTTCTAGCGAGCGGCCACGCGTTTCGGGCACAAAGCGCCAGACAAATATGAAGCTCAGCACACACATCGCAGCGAACAGGAAGAACGTGGCCGACTCGCCAATGCCGTTGGTCAAAGTCAAGAAGAACTGAGCAACGAGGAACGCTGCTCCCCAGTTGGCAGCAGTGGCCAAGGAGACAGCTTTCCCTCTAACCCGGGCCGGGTAGATCTCAGAGATGATCGTCCACACCACCGGCCCAAGCGAGAAGGCAAACGAGGCGATGCAGACGATAAGGCCGACCATCGTGATGATGCCGACGATCGACGCACCAGCGCCGGTGTCAGAGGTTGACTGGGTAGCGAAGCCGAGCGCTACGGCGCAGAGTGAGACAAACATCCCTACCAGCCCGATCAAGAGCAGTGGCCTGCGGCCAAAGCGGTCGATGTAAGCAACCGCGATGAAGGTCGCCAGCACGTTCGTCAGGCCGACGCAGTAGAGCGTTGCGGTGGTCTGCGACTCAGTGCTGACGAGCCCGGCGCTGGCGAAGATCTTGTCGGCGTAGTAGATGATCGCGTTGATGCCAGTGATCTGCTGGAAAATTGCCAGCCCCACGCCAACGATCAGTGCCTTACGCACGCGCGGGCTGAAAACCTCTGACCAGCTCGCCGAGCCCTCTGCGGCCTCGGCGTTGACCTCAGCCTCAACATCGCTGAGCTCCTTCTCGACGTCAGCCGGCTCGGTAACTTTCTCGAGCGATTCGCGGGCCTCCTTAGTGCGCCCCATTTTCACGAGCCAGCGCGCCGACTCCGGCACGGCCAATATTCCGATGATCAGCAGGACGCCGGGAACGGCGGCGAGTAGAAACATCATCCGCCACTCGGCCGAGTCGTAGAGATCGCTCACGAGGTAAGCGAGAAAGATTCCAAAGGTGATTCCGAGCTGGTAAGTAGAGACGATCCGGCCGCGGATCCGCTGCGGCGCCATCTCAGCCGCGTAGAGCGGTGCGATTACCGAAGCAAAGCCGATACCGAAGCCGGCAACTAGGCGGCCGAGAACGAGGATCTCGACGCCCGGGGTGACCGCCTGGATGATCGTGCCTGCAAGGAACAGCAACCCTGCGGCTAGCAAAACTGGGCGGCGCCCGAACCGGTCTGCCGCAATGCCTGCAACCAAGGCGGCAATAAGCGCACCTAGAGTGACCCACGAGGTGATCACTTCCTGCGCAAAATTGCCTGCCCTAAAGCTCCCCTCGATGCCCTTGAGCGCACCGGCAATTACGCCTTGGTCGTAGCCGAACCGCGTCCCACCAAGGAAGGTCACGAGCGCGATGACCAGCACCCATTTAAGAACAGACTTACTGCGTGGCTGGTCTACTTCTGGCGTGCTCTGGGCAGTCGACATTGTCTCTCCCCCAATTGAAGCCTCGGTGAAAACTTATAGCCGCGGATGGTCAATTACAACCGCGGCGAAAACACTAAATGGCTGCTCGCCATCAGCTCCGCTAAATGATCCACGAGGCTACGGCTTCGGCGCGGTCTCGTCCCATGACTTGATTGAGCCGCCCTTGTCCCACATCTCCTGAATCTCTTCGAGCGAGCGGCCGCGCGTTTCGGGCACAAAGCGCCAAGTGAAGATGAAGCCGAAGATGCACATCGCGGCAAAGAGGAAGAAGGTCGCTGATTCGCCAATCCCGCTGGTCAGCGTGAGGAAGAACTCGGCGACGAGGAACGCTGCGCCCCAGTTGGCGGCGGTCGCGAACGAAACAGCTTTCCCTCGCACCCTGCCTGGGTAGATCTCAGAGATGATCGTCCAGACGACCGGCCCGAGCGAGAAGGCAAACGAGGTGATGAAGAGGACAAGCCCGACCATCGTGATGATGCCGACGATCGACGTACCAGCGCCTGTGTCGGCAGCCGACTGCGTGGCGAATCCAACCGCAACGGCGCAGAGCGAAACGAACATGCCGACGAAGCCCATCAGCAACAGCGGCCGTCGGCCGAAGCGGTCGATGTAGGCAACTGCGATGAAGGTCGCAAGCACGTTCGCTAGGCCGACGCAGTAGAGCGTCGCCTTTGTTTGCGATTCGGTGCTGACGAGCCCAGCGCTATCGAAGATCGTGTTGGCGTAGTAAATGATCGCGTTGATGCCGGTGATCTGCTGGAAGATTGCGAGGCCCACACCGACGATCAGCGCCTTGCGCACGCGCGGGCTGAAGACCTCTGACCAGCTCGCTTCGCCCTCGGCGGCCTCAGCGTTGACCTGGGCCTCAACCTCGCTCAGTTCTTTCTCAACGTCGCCCGGCTCTGTGACCTTCGAGAGCGACTCGCGAGCCTTCTCCTTGCGCCCCATTTTGATGTACCACCGCGAGGATTCCGGCACCAGCATCACGCCAATGATCAGCAGCACGCCGGGGATAGCGGCAAGCAGGAACATCGTCCGCCATTCGGCCGAGTCGAGCAGGTCGCTAACGAGGTAGGCGAGGAAGATGCCGAAGGTGATCGCGAGCTGGTAGGTCGAAACGATCCGGCCACGGATTCGCTGCGGCGCCATCTCGGCCGCATAGAGCGGTGCGATCACTGAAGCAAAACCGATGCCGAAGCCCGTGATTAGGCGGCCGAGAACGAGGATCTCGACGCCCGGGGTGACCGCCTGGATGAT
>JAEMTR010000076.1 GCA_016462245.1 Solirubrobacteraceae bacterium | reverse complement strand
CGAATGAAAATCTCGTCTGATGCCCGCGTCGCATCGAACGCGCGCAGCGCCGTCCTGTCGCCCAGATCGATCGCCTACATCGGTGATTACGACTCCGCAGCGACGGCAGTTTCGCTACCTCTTATAAATCAAGCTGGGATCGCACAAATCTCACCGCTCAGCGCCTACCCCGGTTTCACCGGCAGCGAGCAGGCCGGGCCCGATGAGCCTCGCCGTTTTTATCCCAGCGGCGACCGCACATTCCTCCGTTTGGCACCAAGCCAGGTCCGTGAGACCGAGGCGCAGGCCAGTCTGCAAGCGCAGCAGGGGTGCAAAGAAAGTTTTGTCATCTATGACGATTCGCCAGCTGGCAAGCGCTCGGCCAGCGCTGCTGCGGCCGCCCTAAAGGCTGAATCGGTCGCGACGGCGGGCAGCTCTGCTGCCAGCACAGCAGAGCTAGGCATTTCACGCTTGGTCGCCGCCGTGAAGGGCTCAAAAGCCGACTGCGTGGCCTATGGAGCGTCAATCAACCTTGCTGCCGCAGAGCTGCTGAATCAGCTGTCGGCGAACAATCCGGCGCTTAAGTTCTTTGTCGGCCGCAGCGGCGACAACGCCCCCTTCACTGAGAACCTGAGTGCACGCGCGCAACGAGCAACGCTGATCACCGGGCCGGGCCCCGACCCTCAGCGGCTCAGCACAGTAGGCAGCGAGGTTTCGAAGCGCTACCGCAGACAGTTCGGCAGCGCTCCCGGGATCGCCGGTCTTTACGGCTACGCAGCGATGACTGATGTACTCGAAGCGATCAGGCGATCGGGCACAGAAGGCAATAACAGGTCACGAGTTCTCAGCGCGCTCAGCCAAACTGAAGCTGACGACTCGGCTGTCGGTCGATATTCGATCACGCCTAACGGCGACTCAACACTGACGACGATCGTGGTCTCGCGCGTCGTTGGCGGGCAGCTCGTAATCTCGCCTTTCTTGACCGACGCGATCAACGAGTGAGCAGCAGCGTCAGTTGGCGAGCACGGCGCTTAAAGCCCCGTCTAGTTGCGGGTAGAGAAACCGATAGCCCTTGGCGCTAGCGACTGCGGGAATCGCACGCTGCCCTTCAGTTACGATCTCTGCCATCTCGCCAAAACGCGCGCGAATTACAAAGCCAGGCACGGGGAAGAGTGAAGGGCGATGGAGCGCCTTACCGAGCGCCTTGGAGAATTCGGCGTTGGTGGCCGGGTTAGGAGCCGTACCGTTGATCGGACCACTCCAGTCGGAACTGTCGAGCGCGGTTAGGTAGAGGCCAACAATGTCGTCGGCGTGAATCCATGGCATGTACTGCTTGCCTCCGGCGACGGGGCCGCCAACGCCAGCCTTGAATGGCGGCAGCATCGTCTTCAGCGCCCCTCCGTCGGCGTCAAGCACGATCCCGGTGCGGATCAATACGACGCGCAGGCCAAGCTGCTCGGCGGCGGCTGCTTCACGCTCCCAGGCAAGGCAGACCTTTGCGAGGAAGTCGTTACCTGGCGCAGACTGCTCCTCGATTATCTCGTCGCCATGTTTGCCGTAGTAGCCGACGGCCGATGACGAGACCAGCACGCTTGGCCGCGGATCGCTGGCAGCGATTCCGGCGACTAGGTTCCTCGTGCCGATCTCGCGACTATCGAGGATCGCCTTCTTTGCATCTGCGCTCCAGCGTTGCGCGACTGGCTCGCCCGCAAGGTGAATCACCGCGCTTCGACCCTCGAAGGCTGCGCTCGGCGCGGGCTCGCGCAGCGCATCCCAGCCGAGGGCCTCAACGCCAAGCGCCGCGGCAGCGCGCTGCGGGCTGCGCGAGAGCACGGTCACCTCGTCGCCGCGGGCTTTTAGTGCTGCAACGAGGCGCGTACCAATCAGCCCAGTAGCGCCGGTCATCGCGATCTTCATGATTCGCTCCTATCGAAGGTTCGAAAGAGGGTACGGGGTAGTCGGTCTTATGGGCTACGCAGCGCTTCAACGTCGGAAGCGGCAAAACCGATTGTGTTGCGTTCTTGCTGCGCGGCGCCGCTTGCCCGTGCCTCGGCAGCGACCGCGTCGGCAACCGCCGGCGCGACGTCGCGGTTGAAGCAGGAGGGAATGATGTAATCCTCGCGCAGCTGCTCATCGGTCACGATCTGGGCGATCGCTCGCGCGGCAGCCATCTTCATCGGCTCTGTGATCTGCTCGGCGCGAACGTCTAGCGCGCCGCGGAAAACTCCGGGGAAGCAGAGCACGTTGTTGATCTGGTTTGGGTAATCGGAGCGGCCGGTGGCGATGATCCGAGCATATGGAGCGGCCTCTTCCGGCGAGACCTCCGGGTTTGGGTTCGCCATCGCGAAGATCATCGGATCGGGCCGCATCGTTGAGAGCGCGGCGGCGTCGATCACCTTCGCTCCGGAGAGGCCGATCATCAGGTCGGTACCGGCGATCGCTTCTGATGGGCTGCCGCTGATCTTCTCTGGGTTGGTCTGCTCCGAGTACCAGCGCTTGATTGGTGGCATCGTGCCGTCGAGGTAGTCGGCGCGTTCAGTGCTGAGCGCGCCTTGCGAGTCGCAACCGATGATTTCGCGCACGCCAGCCTCAAGCAAAATCTTTGTTACCGCGACGCCGGCGGCGCCTAACCCGATCACGAGCACGCGAAGGTCGATCAGGTCGCGGCCGGTCAGGCGGCAGGCGTTGAACAGTGCCGCGAGCACGACGACTGCGGTTCCATGCTGGTCATCGTGGAAGACGGGGATGTCGAGTGAGGCCTTCAGCCGTTCCTCGATCTCAAAGCAGCGCGGAGCAGAGATGTCCTCGAGGTTGATGCCGCCGAAGCCCGGGGCGATCCTCTCAACGGTCTCAACGATCTCGTCGGTGTCTTTCGTGTCGAGGCAGATCGGGAAGGCGTCGACGCCGGCGAACTCCTTGAACAGCATCGCCTTGCCTTCCATCACCGGCATCGCCGCGCGCGGACCGATATCGCCAAGGCCGAGCACCGCTGTTCCGTCGCTGACGACGGCGACCGTGTTTCGCTTGATCGTGTACTGGAAGGCGCGCTCTGGGTCCTCGTAGATTGCGCTGCAGACGCGAGCTACGCCCGGCGTGTAGGCCATCGAAAGGTCGTCACGGGTTTTTAGCGGGTGGCGATTGTGCTGCTCGATCTTGCCGCCAACGTGCATTTGGAAGGTGCGGTCGGTCGTGTCAATCACGCGCGCGCCCTCGATCGCTTCGATCGCTGCCGTCACTTCGTCCCAATGTTCCGAGTCGGGAGTATTGATTGTCACGTCGCGGATTAGGTGCTGGTCGGCCTCGACTAGTTCGATCGCACCGATCGTTCCGCCGGCATCGCCGATCGCGCTGGCAACCCGTCCGAGCATGCCGGGGATGTCTTCGATCTCGATCCGGATCGTCAAGCTGTACTGGGCTGAGGGAGTTGAGCTCACGGCCGCTGAGTGTATGAAGGTTGGCTGGCCACCGGCGTGCCGACTGCTGCGGTAGCGTCAGCAGTCGTGGCCAAGACGCTCTATCTGATCGACGGCAACAGCCTCGCCTACCGGGCCTTCTTCGCTCTGCCCGACACGATCTCTACCTCGAAGGGCCAGCCGAGCAACGCGATCTTTGGCTTCGCTTCGATGCTCGTGAAGCTGTACACCGAGTACGGCAACAACCCAACGATTGTTTGCTGGGACCGCGGCACCTCGGGGCGCAAAGAGCTCGACCCCCGCTACAAGGCCAACCGCCCTTCGAAGCCAGACCTGCTGCGTGAGCAGTGGCCGCACTTCGCGCCGATTGTTGAGTCCTTCGGTTGGCACAACGTCCACGTCGATGGATTTGAGGCCGACGATGTGATCGCCTCGCTGGCAGAGATCGCTCGAACCGCTCCGGATCCAGTCCCAGTTGTGATTGTCACTGGCGACCGCGATTCGTTTCAACTGATCGACCCCGAGGGCCACGTGACCGTGATGGCGACCGCTCGCGGGATCACGGAGACGAAGTTCTACGACTACGAAGGCGTTATCGAGCGTTACGGCATCGCGCCGGAGCTGATTCCCGACTTTTATGGCCTCAAGGGCGATTCGTCCGACAACATTCCTGGCGTGCCGGGGATCGGTGACAAGACCGCGGCGGCGCTGCTGCAGCAGTTCGGCTCGCTGGAGACGATCCTCAGTAGCGTTGATCAGATAAGCGGCGCCAAGCGCAAGGAGAACCTGACCAACTTTGCCGCTGACGCCAGGCTCAGCAAGGAACTCGCGACGATTCAGCGCGACGTTCCGCTAGAGCTCGATCCGCTGGCGATCGCGGCCGCCGAGAGCGAGCCGAGCCGCGCGAAGCTGCGCGAGGTTTTCATCGAGTTCGAGTTGAGGGACCCGCTGCGGCGGATTGAGGCCGAGCTCGGCCCGGGTGACGATGGCGAGGAGGTCGCGGAGGCGCCGCTGATCGAAGCCGAGCCGGCGGTCAGCGTGACGGTCGAGGCCAGTTCGCTCGCCAAAGCGGTCGCACTCGGCGACAAAAACGCTGCGCTCGCGATCGCCGTCGCCTCGCCCGAGATGGAAGACGGCGAGCTGTTCGCACGTGAGCAGGAGTGGCGTTTCGCCGCCTACTGCGACGGCCAGGCTGCCGTCTGCGAGTTGGATGATCCCGCCGCGCTGGCCGCCGCGCTGGGCGAGCGGCCGGTAATCGTTCACGACGCTAAAGCACTTGGTGTCGTGCCGGCAGTGGTTGCTCACGACACGCTCCTTGCCGCTTATCTGTTGGAGCCCTCGCGCCGCAGTTTTGTGCTCGACGAGCTTTGCGAGGAGGCTGGCATCGCGATCTCGCTCGATGACGCTGGGGCCCGCGAAGCAGCGCTTACTTCGCTGCTAGCTGCGCGGCAACGCTTGATGCTTGAGGAACGCGGCGAGCTCAGCTTGCTCGACACGATCGAGCTTCCATTGATTCCTGTGCTGCGTTCGATGGAGGTCGCTGGTGTGCGACTCAACACTAAAACGCTGGCCGAGATCGCGCAGCGCGTGCGAGATGAGATCACGACGCTTGAGCAGCAGATCTGGGATCTGGCCGGCGAGGAGTTCGTGATCGCTTCGCCGCAGCAGCTAAGTGCGATCTTGTTCGAGAAACTCGGCCTGACGAAGAAGCGCAAGGGCAAGACCGGCTATTCGACCGACGCACGAGTTCTTCAATCGATCCGTGATGAGCACGAGATCATTCCGGTTGTCGAACGCTGGCGTGAGCTCAACCAGCTCTCGAAGACCTACCTCGAGGCGCTCCCGTCGCTCGTTGACGAGCAGAGCCGTATTCACACCACCTTCGTCCAGGCCGCCACCGCAACCGGCCGGCTCGCGTCGATCAACCCGAACATGCAGAACATTCCGGTCCGCACCGAGCTTGGCCGTGAAATCCGCGGCTGCTTTGAAGCGGCGCCGAAGTTGGCGTTGCTCTCGGCCGACTACTCGCAGGTTGAGCTGCGCCTGCTCGCGCACGTCGCTGAAGAGCAGGTGCTGATGGATATTTTCAGCGCCGGGGATGACGTTCACAGCGCCACAGCGCGCGAGGTCTTCGGCGTCTCCGAGGACGAGATCGATTCCGGGATGCGTTCGAAGGCGAAGATGATCAACTACGGCATCGTTTACGGGCTCGGTGATTACGGCCTCGCCGATCGGCTCAACATTTCGCGCGGCGAGGCGCGCGAGTTCATCGACGCCTACCTCAACCGCTTCGGCAAGATCCGCCATTTCATGGACCAGACGGTTGAGAAGGCGACCGACGAAGGATTTGTGACGACGCTCTTCGGTCGCCGCCGCAACATTCCTGAATTGCGCTCGACGAACGGCCAGACGCGCGCGCTGGGCGAGCGTCTGGCGCTCAATACGATCGTCCAGGGCACGGCCGCTGACGTGATGAAGCTGGCGATGATCGAGGTTGCCGGCGCGATGGCAGCGACCGATCTGAAGACCGAGATGATCCTCACAATTCACGACGAATTGCTCTTCGAAGGGCCAAAATCTGAGCAGAATGAGCTCAGCGAACTGGTCGAACGCGGGATGATTGCGCCCTGGGGAGAGCGCCAGCCGCCGTTGGCGGTCGATATCGGCACGGGACGGACGTGGCTGGAGGCGAAGTAATACCGCTAACCTTGCCGTTCAATGACAACCACATCTACCGACCAGTCCACTGAAATCGACGTTGAATCGCAGATTGTTCCCGGAAGCGACGGGATGCTGCTCGAGATCGACGGCCAGATCGTCCCTAATTACGCCGCAACCTTCACGACCTTCAATGAGGGTGAGGTCGTCTCCGGCCGCGTAGTCCAGATCGACAAAGACGAAGTACTCGTCGACGTCGGCTTCAAGAGCGAGGGAGTGATTCCCTCAGCCGAGCTTTCGATCCGCAAAAACATCGATCCCGGCGAAGAGGTAGAGCTAGGCGAAGAGATCGACGTGCTGGTGCTCACGAAGGAGGATCAGGAAGGCCGTCTGATCGTCTCGAAGAAGCGCGCCCGCTTTGAAAAGGCCTGGCGCCGCATAGAGGCCGCCGCCGAAACCGGCGAAGCGGTCGAAGGAACGGTCATTGAGGTCGTCAAGGGTGGTCTGATCATCGACCTCGGCATCCGCGGCTTCCTGCCCGCATCGCTGGTTGACATCCGCCGCGTCGCAGAGCTCGACGAGTTCCTGCACACGAAGATCATCTGCAAGGTGATTGAGATCAACCGTCAGCGCAACAACGTCGTCCTTTCGCGCCGCGCCGTGCTTGAAGAGGCACGCAAGGGTCAGCGTCAGGAGATTCTCGACCAGCTCCAGCCGGGGCTCGTCGTCGAAGGCCAGATTTCGAACATCGTTGACTTCGGCGCCTTCGTCGACCTCAACGGGATCGACGGCCTGATCCACATCTCGGAGATTTCGTGGTCGCACGTCAA
>JAEMTR010000253.1 GCA_016462245.1 Solirubrobacteraceae bacterium | reverse complement strand
AGCCGGCCGTGATGAGCGAGAGCGACGATTGGGTGGCGATGGCCTCCGAGTACCGCGCGATTGCTGTGCTGCCGGGCGCTGAGGAAGCACGCGTATGGGAGCCAGATCCAGGCCAGGTTTACATCTGGGAGAAGGAGAAAGTCTGATGGGAACTGCCGAACAGACAGCCGAAGTTGTCGACCTGACCGAAACAACAATCCGTCAGCTCAACCAGCGGCTCCACGACGCGGCCGACGGCGGCCCGCAGAACTGGCGCATCACGCACCCGAACGGGCTGCACGCGATCGGCGCCGGCATTAACGCGCCGCTTGAGATCGACATTGATGGCCACGTTGGCTACTACTGCGCCGGCATGAACAAAGAGGCGAACATTCGAATTCACGGCAGCGCCGGGGTTGGGCTCGCCGAGAACATCATGTCGGGGACAGTAATCGTGGACGGCGACACGAGCCAGTCGGCGGCCGCGACGGGCCGAGGGGGCTTGCTCGTCGTGCGCGGCAACGCAGCGGCCCGCTGCGGGATTTCGATGAAGGGCGTCAACATTGTCGTTGAGGGCAACGTCGGACATCTCAGCGCTTTCATGGCGCAGAAGGGCGCACTCGTCGTCTGTGGCGACGCGGGCGAGGCGCTAGGCGATTCGATCTACGAGACGCACATTTACGTGCGCGGTTCGGTTGCCGAATTGGGCGCTGACTGCATCGAGAAAGACTTCAAGGAGTTTCACACCGCCGAGCTGACCGGCCTGCTGGCCGAGGCCGGCGTCGATGCAGACCCTGCTGACTTCAAGCGCTACGGCACGGCGCGCAAGCTTTACAACTTCAACATCGACAACGCGGACGCTTACTAATGACTAACGAGTCAACACCCAGCCCGGGGATGCGCGAATCCGCGCTCTTTGACCGCAACGTAATCCCTGAGATCCAGCGCAAAGCTCGCGAAGGGATCTATGACCTCCGCGGCTTCGGCGCGAAGCGCAAGGTGCCGCACTTCGATGACCTATTGCTGCTCGGCGCCAGCGTTTCGCGCTACCCGCTCGAGGGCTACCGCGAGCGCTGCAACACAGCCGTGACGCTCGGCACGCGCTACGCCAAGAACCCGATCGAGCTCGATATTCCGATCACGATCGCCGGGATGAGCTTCGGCGCGCTCTCGGCGCAGGCGAAGGAGGCTCTCGGCCGCGGCGCGACCGCCGTCGGCACCAGCACGACGACCGGCGACGGCGGCATGACCGAAGAGGAGCGCGGCCACTCCGAGAAGCTGGTCTACCAGCTGCTCCCTTCGCGCTACGGAATGAACCCCGACGACCTTCGCCGCGCCGACGCGATCGAGGTTGTCATCGGCCAAGGCGCCAAGCCTGGTGGTGGCGGAATGCTGCTCGGCCAGAAGATCTCCGACCGCGTTGCTGAGATGCGCGACCTGCCGAAGGGGATTGATCAACGCAGCTCGTGCCGTCACCCTGACTGGACCGGCCCGGACGACCTTGAGATCAAGATCGGTGAGCTGCGCGAGATCACCGACTGGCGCGTGCCGATCTACGTCAAGATCGCGGCGTCAAGGCCCTATTTCGATGTAGCGCTAGCCGTCAAGTCGGGCGCCGACGTTGTCGTCCTCGACGGCATGGAGGGCGGCACCGCTGCGACGCAGGACGTTTTCATCGAGCACGTCGGCATTCCGATCCTCTCGGCGATCCCTGAGGCCGTCGATTCGCTCAAGGAGCTCGGAATGCATCGCAAGGTTCAGCTCGTTGTCTCCGGCGGGATTCGCACCGGCGCCGACGTGGCGAAGGCGCTGGCGCTAGGCGCAGACGCCGTTTCGATCGGCGTTGCGGCGATGATCGCGCTCGGCGACAACGCACCCGAACATCAAGAGGAGTACGAGAAGCTCGGCAGTGGAGCCGGCTACTACGACGATTGGCACGAAGGCCG
>JAEMTR010000075.1:2745-6958 GCA_016462245.1 Solirubrobacteraceae bacterium | reverse complement strand
CTACATGACGGGCACGATGGTCCGCGTTGTTCAAGACGTCGAAGCCGACGGAAGAGTTGACGCTACGGTCGGCGAGCTGCTCGGCAGCGTCAGCTCGAAGCTGTTTTCACTGCTGTTGCTGGGCATTGTCACCGGCGTCTTGATCGCGGTTGGCTTTGTTTTCCTGATTATTCCGGGAATCATTCTCGCCCTGATGTGGTTTGTTGCGGTGCCAGTTCTAGTCGCTGAGGACAAGGGTGTCTTCGCCGCTATGAGCCGCAGCAGCGAGCTGACGAAGGGCAATCGCTGGCGCTTGATCTGGCTCTTCGTAATCATCTACGTGCTGCTCTTCATCGTGATTTTCATCGTCGGGCTGCTCGCTGCAATCACGCCGATCCTTGGTGTTATCGGGGGCGTCTTGATCGCGATCGTGATTTACCCATACCTCGCGATCATCATCGCCGTCACCTATTACGAGCTGCTCGAAGCTCATGGTGAATCGAAGCCTGGCCCAGGTGTCGCCACGATGGCGCCACCGAGCGGGGAGATGCCTGCCTAAGCGCAGCAACTGAAATGAAGGATTGGCCACGGGCCGTCGCGCAGCAGCGTGGCGGCCCGTTGTCGTTTCTAAGCAGTTACTTCGACTTCAGCCTGCTGCTTGTTGCTTAAGACCCGCGCTGGCTCGGCGCGGTGAACGGTCACCGGCATTCCTTGAGTTGGTGAGATCGTTGGCGCGAGGCGGATGTTCAGTTCGTAGCCGGGCAGCACCTCGAGCCGGCAGCGCTCGAAGATTGCGCGCATGATTGCGCCTACCTCGGCCTTGCCGAAGCGCATTCCGATGCAGGTCCGTGAGCCGCCGCCGAAAGGGATGTATTGACCTTTCTTCATTGCCTTCTTGCCCGCTTCTGTGAAGCGCATCGGGTCGAAGATCTCGGGCGAATCCCAAACATCGGGCAGGTGGTGGCTGGCCCACGAGCAGTAGTTGACGTGCGCCTTGCCGGGAACGGTTACGCCTGCGAACTCGTAAGCGTCGACCGAGCGGCGCGGGCCGATGTAGGCCGGCGGGTACATCCGCAGCGTCTCATCGAAGATCATCTCCGGCGTAATCACCGGATCATCAAGCAGCTCAGGGTTCTTTGATAGCTCGTAGAACATGAAGGTGACGCTCGAACTCGTGGTGTCGTGGCCGGCGAACAGCAGCGTCATCGCGTGGTCGCGGATGTGGCGATCCTCGAGGCTCTGGCCGTCCTCATCCTCGGCGTCGAGCAGCAGTGAGAGAACATCGTCGCCGCGCTCACCGTTCGATCGGCGGCGTTCGATCTCGCCGTAGATCAGTTGGTCCAGCCGCTCACGCGACTTGATCAGCTTGGAGTAGGGAGTGAACGGGCCGCGCGCTAGCTGCAGAGCGAACTCGCGGGCGTGGAATGAGAGCGCGTTCTCAAATTCGGTCACGGCGTCGAAGTCGCCGGCGCGGGCCTTGTCTGGGTCGAGGCCGAAGAGTGCGCGCAGAGCGACGCGCAGCGCTAGGTGACGAACCCAGTCGTAAAGGTCGATCACGGCGCCGGGAACGAGGTCCTCTGCGGCGCGGTCAACTTCGTCGTTGATGATCTCGGTTGCGCTGGCGATCTTCTTGCTGTGGAAGGCTGGCAGCATCAGCTTGCGCGACGAACGGTGGAAGGCGCCGTCGATCGTCAGCATTCCGTCGCCGAGCAGTGGAATTAGGTCGCGCATATAACCGTCGCGCCAAGTGAAGTTGTCAGCGTTTGAGACGAGCATGTAGTGGTTCGCTTCCGGCCCGAGCATCATCACGGCGTTGAAGTGCAGCACCTTGATCGTGAAGACCGGGCCGTAGCGCTCGTAGTACTCGAGGTACATGCCAAGCGGGTCGTCGGAGAAACGGCGCGTGTTGGCGACGCTGAAGTTCCTCCGTCCGGGGGGCCACGGAACCGTCGCGCCGCGGTCGTCGACAACATCCTGAAGCATCAGCTTCAGCGGGTTAGGGCTGTGCGGGGCGGGGCCTTCGAGCATCACGACTGAGGCTATCGCAGTGGCCTAGCCCCGAGCAGACGAACGGCCCCGGGGGGACGGGGCCGTTCGCTACTGCTGAGTGCTGTGCTGCTGCTTAGCGGTTGCTGCGCAGCTTGGCGAGAATGTCCGCAGCGCGCTTCTGCAGGTTCTCGTTGACTGCGTTGGCGTCACGCGTCTTTGGCTCGGCGCGGTTAACCGTCTCGCAGGAGCCGTTCGGTGCTTCTGCCGTCGCATCGCTGATCACGTCGGCGTTGTCGAGGTTGGCCACGTCGGTGCCGTCGCCGCAGCTGATCGTGTCAACTTCGCCGTCACGGGCGTTTAGGCGATCGTCGCCTGCTCCGCCGTTGAGCGTGTCGCCAACTTTGTCGACGGCGCCATCAGCGCCAGCAACAACGTCGACGCGTGCTACTGCCCAGAGGCGGTCGTTGCCGTCGCCGCCGTTTAGGACGTCAACGCCAGCGTTCGCGAACAGCAGGTCGTTGCCTGCGTCGCCTGACACCGCGTCGTCGCCGCGGCCACCGACTACGAGGTCGTTGCCTTCGCCGGCACTAACAACGTCAGCGCCATCGAGCGCAAATACGCGGTCGTTGCCGCCGAGCGCGGAGATTGAGTCTGCTGCCTTTGTTCCAACAAGGCGCTCGCCGGAGTCGGTGCCGGTGACGCTGGCTGCCGATGCGACAGAGGCCGTAGCTGCAAGTGCGGCCAATGAGGCCGTGAGGATTGGGATGATTCGATTGCGTTGCATTTGGGTTCCTTCCCTTGGGGTGGTTGGTGCTGATCTGGCCACTAAAACCCCGATTGCGATCAAGAGTTGCGGTCATCGCTGAGCGATGCTGAGGCGGGATTGTCATACTTCGCAGGCGCCTGGGGGCGTAGCTCAGTTGGTTAGAGCGCCGGCCTGTCACGCCGGAGGTCGCGGGTTCGAGTCCCGTCGCTCCCGCTGCTCGCGCATAGCCCCACTGGTCTGGGCTACGATCGGTCGATGACGACAATCGATGAAACCCGCCTTCCTGGCGTGGGTGTGCGCCACGAGTTCACTACGCACCGTGGCGAGCGAGTTGGCGTGCTCAAGCACCTAGCCGGCGACCGCGAACTGCTGGTTTACGACCGCGATGACCCCGATAGCTGCGAGCGGACGCTGAGGCTCGACGAAGCCGACGCCGAGGCGCTCGCCGAACTACTCGGCATCTCGCAGCTAGCTCAGAGCCTTGGCGCCGTGCGCGAAGCCGTCGGCGGGCTCGTGATTGAGTGGGTTGACATCGTCGCGGGAACGCCCTTCGCTGACCGAACGATCGCCGACACGGAGCTGCGGACGCGCACCGGCGTCTCGATCATCGCGCTGCTGCGCAGCAGCGGAGCAATTCCGGCGCCGACTGCCGATCAGCAGTTTGAGGCTGGTGACACGGTGATCGTGGTCGGCACGCTGGAAGGCGTGCGCGCAGCAGAAGCGCTCTTCGAGGGCCGCTAGAGCGGTGGCGCTGGCCGCCGCCGCGCCCGGCACCAACATTGCCGTCGTACTGCTGGAGATCGGCGGCCTTTTGTTGTTGCTTGGCCTGCTCTCAAAGCTCGCGAAGCGACTACGGACCAGCCCGGTCGCCTTTTATTTAGCGGTTGGCGTGCTGCTCGGCCTCAGCCCGATCGATGTTCAGCCACAGGTCATCGACGTAGGCGCAGCGATCGGCGTCGTACTACTGCTCTTCTTCATCGGCCTTGAGTACACCGGCAAGGAGCTGCTCGGAACGCTGCGCCACCAGGCCCGCTCGGGCGCTGTTGACGCCGTCCTAAACGTGGTTCCGGCGATCGCGATCGGGCTACTGATGGGGCTCGAAGCGGTAGCGATCTTTGCCCTAGTTGGGATCACTTGGGCGTCATCGTCGGGAATCGTGGCACGGACGATTGAAGATCTTGGGCGAATCGGTAACCGCGAAACGCAGGGCGTGCTCTCGGTGCTGGTGATTGAGGATGTGGCGATGGCCGCTTACCTGCCGCTGCTGACGGTGCTGCTTGCCGGCGGCGCGCTGGCGGCAGCGCTCGGTTCAATGGCCGTCGCCCTAGCCGTCGTTGCTCTCGTGCTCTTCTTCGCCGTCCGTGGCTCCTCGCACGCCGAGCGTGCCTTTGGCTCTGCTGCCGGCGAGTCTCTGGTCTTAATGATGCTTGGCGTCACGCTGCTGGTAGCCGGGGTGGCCGAACTAGTCCAGGTATCGGC
>JAEMTR010000075.1:0-2645 GCA_016462245.1 Solirubrobacteraceae bacterium | reverse complement strand
TTCGCGTCACGCTTGCGCGCGGCAACGGTGCTGATCCCACGCGGCGAGTTTGCGATCGTGATCGCCTCGCTAGCCGTCGCCGCTGGCGTCGACGCGCGGATCGGGCCGATCACGGCGGGCTATGTGCTGGCGCTGGCGCTGATCGGTTCGCTCGCAACGCGCTTCGCCGATCCGTTCTCGCGCCGCTGGCTTGCCGCCAGGGCTAAGACTCAATAACGCCGCCGCAAATTCTCTTAGACTTCTCTTAAGTTTCTCGGTAATGTTTGGCATATGAAAACTAATCTGAGTTTGCGCGCCCGTGTTGTATCTGCTTCCGCAGTTGTCGCTGCCCTAGCGCTCGCCGCTTGCGGTGGAGCTGCCGTTAGCGACAGCACAGCGACGACCGCATCGACGACCACCGCGACCACGGCAGCGACGACCAGCTCCGGCACGAAAGCTGGCCTCAAGAAGACCAAGTGGGGCAAGAACATGACCGTGAGCTACGGAACGAGCACGATTCGGCTGCGCTCCGACGGAATTCCAACCCAGGCGCGCCCGAAGTACTACGCCGTGCCCAAACAGGGTGCCGAACTTGGAGCGATCACTGCAGCCAATTCGGAAGTTGCCGCAGATCCGATAACTGAACAGAGCTACGACTACAAGATCACGACAAATCCGAAGAAAAGCTCGAAGACAACTGCTGCTCCGCTCGGTTCGATTGGAATGATGATCTCCGGTGCAGTGCTGTTCAATCCGTATGAGGCCGACAGCACGACGGTCGCGCAGGCAAGCAACTTCTCGCTGACAGCGCCAGACGGCTCGGTAGCGTCGTTTATTGACACTTGTAATGGCCACTCAACCCCCGCGATGGGCAACGGAGGCGGTCAGTATCACTACCACGCACTTCCGGTTTGCGTTTCGAAGACAGTTGACACCGCAACCGGCCCGTCACACATCCTCGGAGTTGCCTTCGATGGCTTCCCGATTTACGGCAAGCGCGACATCAAGGGCAAGGTAATCCCGGTTTCGAAGCTTGATAAGTGCAACGGCATCACGAGCGCAACTCCCGAGTTCCCGAACGGCATCTACCACTACGTGCTTCCAGGCACGAACAACGCAACCTCCTCGATCCGTTGCTTCCGCGGCAAGGTCGATTCCTCACTGCTCACGCAGATGCCGAACATGGGCGGCGGCCCTCCTGGCGGCGGACCGCCGCCGGCCACCTCGCGCGCTGCCAGCGCCGCCGTGCGCTTGCTCTGCGATCTGACTGGAGTAGGCCTCTAAAGCGCAAGCTGGTTCAATGGGCCTATGAGCCCGAGCGACCAGTCGACCAAGACCGACGTCGACGTAGTCGTTGTCGGCGCCGGGTTGGCTGGTCTTGTCGCCGCGCGCGAGTTGGAATCCAAGGGTCTTTCAGTAATCGTTTGTGAAGCGCGCGATCGCGTAGGGGGAAGGCTGCTCAACGAACCGCTGCCGATCGGCGATCAGGTAACCGAGGTAGGTGGCGAGTGGGTTGGTCCAACTCAATTCAAGATCAACGCGCTCGCGGATGAGCTCGGCCTAGAGCGTCACGCCACCTATGACGAAGGTGACAACCTGATCGACTGGAACGGCAAGGCGGTTCGATACGAGGGAACAATTCCGCGCGTCAATCCAGCGGTCCTTGCCGACATCGGCCAAGCGCAGCTGCGCTTTGAGCGGATGGCTCGTTCAGTTGACCCGGCCGAGCCCTGGGCTTGCAAATCGGCCGAGCGCTGGGACCGCCAGACGCTCGGCTCTTGGTTTGCGCGCAACACCGCAACCGCCGGCGCGCCGCTGATGTTTGAGATCGCTGCGGAGGTGGTCTGGGGCGCCGAACCGGCTGACATCTCGCTTCTTCACGCACTTGCCTACACGTCGGCGGCTGGGTCGTTCTCGGCCCTGATCGACGTTAAGGGTGGCGCTCAGCAGGAGCGCTTCGTCGAGGGTTCACAGAGTCTGCCGCTGAAACTTGCCGAGCAGCTGAAGTCGCCGCTGCTGCTCGAAGCGCCGGTCAGCCGGATCGATCATCACGAAGCTGGTGTTTGCGTTCACGCGGGCGGCCGCGAACTGAAGGCGCGCGCCGTGATCGTTGCGATCCCGCCGCCGCTCACAGGGCACATCGATTGGCGGCCGCTGCTGCCAGTGAATCGCGATCAGCTGGTTCAACGGATGCCTCACGGGGCCGCGATCAAGTGTCTCGCCGTATATCAGCGCCCATTCTGGCGCGAGAGCGGGCTCAGTGGCCAGGCGATCGATCCAGTCGGCCCAGCTCGCGCTACCTATGACAATTCGCCGGCCGATGGCAGCTGCGGCGTGATGCTCGGCTTCGTTGTCGGCAACCGTGCTCGGGAACTCGGTGAGCTTGAACCCGAGGTGCGGCAGGCTGAGGTGTTGAAGGGGTTCGTTCGCATGTTCGGCGCTCAGGCCGCGCAGCCGGTCGCCTACATCGAGCAGGATTGGGCGAAGGAACGCTGGACGCGGGGCTGCCCCGTCTGTTACATGCCGCCTGGGGCCATGACCGCTCACGGCGCCGCTCTGCGCGCGCCGATCGGGCCGATTCACTGGGCCGGGGCGGAAACAGCGACGCGCTGGACCGGTTACATGGATGGAGCTGTCAGCTCCGGCGAAGACGCCGCCAACGCGGT
>JAEMTR010000252.1 GCA_016462245.1 Solirubrobacteraceae bacterium | reverse complement strand
CGCGGATCGTCGTCTGTTAGGTTGAGCGGCCTTATGCGAGCTATTCAGATCACTGAACTGACCGGTCCAGCGACTGCGCTGAAGTTGGTCGAGATCCCGGACCCCGACGCAGCAGCCGGGCACCCAATGACGCCAGGCGAGGGAGTTGTCGTTGACGTCTCCGCCGCGGGCGTCGCTTTCCCCGAGCTTTTGCAAACCCGGGGGCAGTACCAAATCAAGCCGGACCTGCCTTTCGTTCCCGGCAGCGAAGTCGCTGGTGTCGTGCGCAGCGCCTCGGCCGGATCGGGCTTCGAGCCGGGCCAGCGCGTCGCCGCTTTCTGCATGCTCGGCGGCTTCGCTGAAGTTGCCGTCGCGCCGGTTCATTTCACCTTTGCGCTCCCCGATTCGCTCGATGACGCTCAGGGAGCTGCGCTCGTGCTCAACTACCACACAGCCCACTTTTCGATGGTCCACCGCGGCAATTTGAAAGCCGGTGAGACAGTTCTTGTTCACGGCGCTGCCGGCGGCGTTGGCACGGCCTCAATTCAGGTCGCAAAGGGACTCGGCGCTCGCACGATCGCCGTCGTCTCAAGCGACGAGAAGGAAGCCGTCGCACGCGAAGCTGGAGCAGATGAGGTAGTCCGCTCCGACGGTGACTGGAAGGACGAGGTGCTGGCGCTCGGCGGCGCCGACATGGTGCTCGACCCGGTCGGTGGCGACCGCTTCACCGACAGTCTTCGCTCACTGAAACAGAACGGACGCGTAGTCGTCGTCGGTTTCACCGGCGGATCGATTCCAGAGGTGAAAGTCAACCGACTGCTGCTCAACAACACCTCCGTGATCGGTGCCGGCTGGGGCGCTTCGGTGCTTGGCAACCCGGCGCTGGTCAAAGCTACCGGCGACGCGATCGCCGAGCTGATTGAGAAGGGCTTCGTCCGCCCGCCGGTCGGCGCTCACTTCGCACTTGAAGACGCCGCTGCTGCGCTAGAGCTGATCGACAGCCGCGGTGCGACCGGCAAAGTCGTACTCGACGTCGCTTAGGCGACTCCGCTTACCAGCGCCACTGCTGCAGTGGCTGCGAGATGCCTTCGGAAAGCGTCGCATGGCCGCGGCCGGTTAGCGAGGCGGCGACCGCTTCACCCTGTGGCTCGGCGTTGTACGGAAGATTCACACCAGCGCCGCCACGCACCAGCGCGGCGGCAACGCTCTCGTCGCTGCCGACCGCGTAGCCGCGCACAGCGCTGCTGGTCTTGACCAGAACGAAAGATCCGTCCGGCGACGCCGAGGCGCCGACGACCCACGTCAGCGGCAGTTGGCCGATCGAATCAAGCTGCGAATTGCCGCCGATGAACTGCGGGTCGGCCAGCCGGTAAACGCCGACCTGCGCTTCGCGCTTGGAGATGATCGTCAGTGCCCCATCGGCGCCGACGGCGAGCGATTCGGCGTCGCGCGGGCCACCGGGGTAGGTGAGTCGCTGCGAGCTGACAGCGCCAGCATTGATCGTCACCGCTGCAGCGCCTGCGGCCGGGAGCGTGGGCTCGGCCGCACGGTAAATCTTGACTGAGCCTCGCGCTGCGCCGTTGTCGCCAATGTCGGCGATGTAGAAGGCATCGTTGCCGTCGGCGTCAGGCGCAATCGCCAGATCTTCCCAGTCGGTCGCGGTAACGCCAGGGAGCTCGAAAGTGGCACGCAGCGCGCCGGTCGCGGCGTCGATCGCGAACAGGCGAGCGCGGTCACCGCTGTCGTTGTGGGTCCAGTAGACGCCGGGGTTAATGATGCTTTCAGCAAGTCCGGAGGCTTCGCTCAGCGCCGCTGCGTTGACGCGTGGCGCGCCAATCAGCCGCGGCGCAAGATCGGCGAACGGCGAAGTTGGGTCGAGCGGTGATCCAGGTTCCGGAGGAGACCCGGGATCCGAGGGCGAGCCCGGCTCTGCTGGCGTCTGGCCAGGAATCGGCTCTTCG
>JAEMTR010000074.1 GCA_016462245.1 Solirubrobacteraceae bacterium | reverse complement strand
ACTTTGTTTTGAGCCGGGCGAGTGCGCCCCGACCGATGCTGAGATCGCTGCGGTCGCAGCGTCAATCGATGGAGCCAGCTCAGACGCCCAGGCCCTTAGCGATCAGCGCAAGATGCTCGAGGGCTTCATCGGCAGCGAGGTCTGGAAACAGCTCGCTGCCGCTACGGAGGTCGAGCGTGAGAGCAGTTTTGCTCTAGAAATAGTAGCTGGCGACGGGACGCTACCGGTGCTAATCGGGACGACCGATGCGCTGGCTGAGGGTCCAGACGGGCAAGTCTTAGTTGTCGATTACAAGACCGACAAGGTCACCGCGGACGAGGATCTGAACCTGAAGGTCGAGTCCCGCTACGGCTTGCAGCGTGACGCTTACGCGCTAGCGGCCCTGAGACGGGGAGCGCAGCAGGTAGAGGTTGTCCACTGTTTTCTGCAGCGCCCGGATCATCGGGTCTCAGTTACGTTCAATGCCGACCAAGAAGGCGAGCTCGTCGAGCGGCTACGTACGGCAGCGGAAACGGTAACTAAGTCGGATTTTCCGGTCAGCGATCGCCCACATCGCGGCCTGTGCACGGGCTGCCCAGGCCGTCCGGTAGGCAAGGCTCCAGGGCTCTGCTCGCACAGTGACGCTGAGACCAGCCGCACGTTGTAGTCAGCGGTCGCCAGATATCGCCTAGCTGGGCGCAGCTGAACCCCTTTCTGCCACTAGAATAATCACTTCGCTCCGGGGGCTGGCGCAGAGCCCGCTGCCCGCAGCGAACTAGAGCAATGACGATGATCAAACGCCCAGGGCCTCAGGGCCTCTACAACCCCGCTTATGAGCACGATGCCTGTGGCGTGGCGATGGTCGCGAAGCTCGACAACGTCCCGTCGCATCGCGTAATCGAGCAGGCGCTGGAGGCGCTCGACAATCTTGAGCACCGTGGCGCCGAGGGCGCCGACGTTACGAGCGGCGACGGCGCCGGCATCCTCGTTCAGATCCCTGACGCATTCCTGCGCGGTGTGCTCGAGTTCGAGCTGCCCGAGGCCGGCTTCTACGCCGTTGGCGTTTGCTTCCTGCCGCACGACCCGGAGCGCCGCCGCAAGCTGCAGCAGCTGATCGAGCTCAATACGCGCGTTGAGGGTCAGATCTTCCTTGGCTGGCGCGACGTCCCAGTCAACGAGGACTTCGTCGGCGTGACCGCCGGCCGCTCGCGGCCACACATCAGTCAGGCGATTATCGCCGCCGGCCCCGGCTTCGACCGCGATCAGGATGCCTTTGAGCGCAAGTGTTATGTGATTCGCCGGATCGTTGAACTGGCCGCTGGCCCCGACTTCTACTCGCCGAGCTTCTCCTCGCGGACCTGTGTCTACAAGGGCATGCTGATGTCGAGCCAGGTCGCCGAGTTCTACCCCGACCTCAGCGACGAGCGATTTGCTTCCGCACTAGCGCTTGTTCATTCGCGCTTCTCGACTAACACCTTCCCTAGCTGGGAGCTGGCACACCCGTTCCGCGTGATCGCCCACAACGGCGAGATCAACACTCTGATGGGCAACATCAACTGGATGCGCGCCCGTGAGAGTTCGCTCGCCAGCGAGCTCTTCGGCCCCGACCTGCAGAAGCTGATGCCGATCGTCCGCCCTGGCGGCTCGGACTCAGCGACCTTCGACAACGTGCTCGAGCTGCTGATGCTCGCCGGCCGCTCGCTGCCGCACTCGGCGATGATGATGATCCCTGAGGCCTACCGCGATCGCGCCGACCTCTCACCCGCGCTGAAGGGCTTCTACGCCTTTCATTCCTGCCTGATGGAGCCGTGGGATGGCCCTGCCTCGGTCTGCTTCACCGATGGCCGCGTCGTCGGCGCGACGCTCGACCGCAACGGGCTGCGCCCGGGCCGCTGGGTCGAAACCAAGGACGGCCTAGTCGTGCTTGGCTCGGAGTCAGGGATGTTGGCGATTGACCCGGCGAACGTTAAGCGCCTCGGCCGCTTGCAGCCTGGCAAAATCTTTCTCGTTGACCTTGAGCAGGGCAGGATCATCGAAGACGAGGAGGTCAAGCAAGAAGTTTCGAGCGCGCGGCCTTACGAGCAGTGGTTCGCCGATAACTGCGTTCACTTCGATGACCTTGAGACGGCGCACGTGACGATGACCGGCGTTCTGCCAAGCCACATCCGTCGCCAAGCCTTCGGCTACAGCGAGGAAGACTTGAAGGTGCTGATCTCGCCGATGGCGCAGACCGGGCAGGAGCCGATCGGTTCGATGGGCAACGACGCCGCGCTGGCCGTGATGTCGGACTGCGCGCCGCCGCTCTTCGCCTACTTCAAGCAGCTCTTCGCGCAGGTTACGAACCCACCGATCGACCCGATCCGTGAATCGATTGTGATGTCGCTCGCTACTTCGGTCGGCGCTGAAGCGAACCTGCTCGGCGAATCACCGGAGGCCGCACACCAGCTGGTTATGAATCAGCCGATTCTGCGCAATCAGGAGCTTGAGACGCTGCGCAACGTCGAACGCGACATCTTCCGCGCCCACACGCTCGACATCACCTGGCCAATTAGCGAAGGCCCCGACGGACTCAGCACGCGGCTGGCGAACCTCTGCGACGAGGCCCATGACGCGATCACTGCCGGCGCCTCGGTGTTGATTCTCTCCGACCGCCGCGTTGGCCCGGAGCGGACGGCAATCCCGTCACTGCTGGCCGTAGCTGCCGTCCACCACCACCTTGTGAGAATCGGCAACCGGCTTCAGGCCGGACTCGTGCTTGAGAGCGGCGAGCCACGCGAGGTTCATCACTTCGCGACGCTGATCGGGTATGGCGTCAGCGCAATCAACCCGTACCTGCTGCTCGACAGCGCTGCCGAGCTGGCCGCCGACGGCCAGATCGAAGGCGTCAGCGACCCAGGCGAAGCGGAGCGAAACATCGTTAAGGCGCTAGGCAAGGGGCTCTTAAAGACGATCTCGAAGATGGGGATCTCGACGATTCAGTCCTACTGCGGAGCACAGATCTTTGAGGCCGTCGGCCTCGAGCAGCAGCTAGTTGACCGCCACTTCACCGGCACCGCGTCACGGATCGGTGGCATCGGCCTTGACGTGCTCGGCGCCGAAGCATTGACGCGCCACGCCCGCGCTTGGCCGCTCTCTGGCGAGCGCGACGACGATCTTCTGCCGGTCGGCGGGATCTACGCTTGGCGCCGCGACGGCGAGCAGCACATGTGGAACCCGGACACGATCGCCGCGCTTCAGCAGGCCGTGCGGATAACCCCAGAAGAGGGCGACGCGCAGAGCCAATACGACGAGTACGCGCGCCTCTGCAACGAGCAGGCGACGAAGCGCGCAACGCTGCGCGGGCTGCTCAAGTTCACGACCGACGTGACGCCGATTTCGATCGACGAGGTAGAACCGGCGAAGGAGATCGTCAAGCGCTTCGCGACCGGCGCGATGTCGCTCGGCTCAATTTCAACCGAGTCGCACGAGACGCTGGCAATCGCAATGAACCGCCTCGGCGGCCGCTCAAACACGGGTGAAGGGGGAGAGGACCCGCGCCGCTTCGAGCCCGACATCAACGGCGACCTTCGCCGCTCCTCGATTAAGCAGGTCGCTTCCGGCCGCTTCGGAGTGACGATCCACTACCTCGTCAACGCCGACCAAATTCAAATCAAGATGGCGCAGGGCGCAAAGCCCGGCGAGGGCGGCCAGCTGCCGGGCCACAAGGTCGACAAGTACATCGGCTGGGTTCGCCACACAACTCCTGGCGTTGGGCTGATCTCGCCGCCGCCGCACCACGACATTTACTCAATCGAGGACCTCAAGCAGCTAATCTACGACCTCCGCTGCGCCAACCCGAAGGCCCAAGTGTCGGTCAAGCTGGTCTCTGAGGTCGGCGTCGGCACGGTCGCCTCCGGCGTGGCAAAGGCCAACGCCGACCACGTGCTAATCGCCGGTCACGACGGAGGCACCGGCGCCTCGCCGCTTAGCTCCGTTCACTCGGCCGGCGTGCCGTGGGAGATTGGGCTTGCGGAGACGCAGCAGACGCTCTGCCTCAATGATCTGCGCTCGCGGATCACGGTTCAGACCGACGGTCAGCTGAAGACCGGCCGCGACGTCGCGATCGCCGCGATCCTCGGCGCCGACGAGTACGGCTTCTCAACCGCGCCGCTGATCGCGACCGGCTGCATCATGATGCGCGCCTGCCATCTCAACACCTGCCCGGTCGGCATCGCCACACAGGATCCTGAGCTGCGCAAGCGCTTCAAGGGAACGCCAGAACAGGTTGTCAACTTCTTCTTCTTTGTCGCCGAGGAGCTGCGCGGGCTGATGGCTTCGCTCGGCGTCCGGACGCTGAACGAGATGATCGGCCGCACCGAGCTGCTCGAAGCCGACGAGGCGATCGAGCACTGGAAGACGGCAGGCGTTGACATGACGCACCTGCTGCACCGAGTTGAACTGGAAGCGGGCGCGCCGCTCCACCGCGTTGGTCCACCTCCGCAGGTGCTCGAGAGCGCAATCGACTGGGAGCTAATCAAGCTTGCCGAGCCGGCGATCGAGCGCGGTGAGAAGGTCACGATTGAGCGCGGTGTGCGCAACGTCAATCGCTGCGTCGGCGGCCTGCTTTCAAGCCGAATCGCCGAAGTCCATGGCGCCGAAGGGCTTCCCGAGGGCACGATCGAGATCGCGCTAGAAGGCTCAGCCGGGCAGAGCTTCGCCGGCTGGCTGGCACCCGGCGTGACGATGACGCTGCGCGGCGACGCCAACGACTACACCGGCAAGGGCCTCTCCGGGGGGATCTTCTCGGTCGCGCCGCTCGATGCCGTCGACTTCGTCGCCGAGCAGAACGTGATCGCCGGCAACACCGTCCTTTACGGCGCAACCGACGGCCGTGCCTTTTTCCGCGGGCTTGCCGGCGAGCGCTTCGCGGTTCGCAACTCGGGTGCTAGTGCGGTGGTCGAAGGCGTCGGTGACCACGGCTGCGAATATATGACCGGCGGCCGCGTCGTTGTGCTTGGACCGACCGGCCGCAACTTCGCCGCAGGGATGAGCGGCGGCCTCGCTTTCGTGCTCGACGAGAGCGAAACCTTTGCCCAGCGCGTAAACCCTGAGATGGTTGATCAACTTGAGCCGCTTGATGAGGCCGACGCAATTGAGGTCCGCAACCTCGTTGCTGAGCACACCGAGCGCACCGGCTCAACCGTAGGCCAGCGTGTGCTCGACAATTGGGAGCAGCTGCAAGGTTCGTTCGTCAAGATCTACCCGGCCGACTACAAGCGTGTGCTGGCCGAGCTGGCTCAGCAAGAGGCCGAGAACGCCGATCACCCCACGGTCGACACGAGCGAGGTTGGTCGCTAATGGGCGAGCTTGGCGCGTTTCTGAAGATCGAACGGGTCGGAATTCCTTACAAGGATCCGCTTGAGCGAGTTGAGCTCGAGCCGTACAAGGAATTCGTCGAGAGCCGGCCGGACGAGGAGCTAGCCGCTCAGGGCGCCCGCTGCATGGAGTGCGGCGTTCCGTTCTGCCACAACGGCTGCCCGCTTGGAAACCTAATCCCCGACTTCAACGATCTCGTCTACCACCAGGACTGGGAGGCGGCGATCGTCCGTCTTCACGCAACCAACAACTTCCCAGAGTTCACCGGACGGCTCTGCCCGGCGCCTTGTGAGGCGGCCTGCGTGCTTGAGATCCGCGAAGGCGATTCGGTCACGATCAAGCAGATCGAACTTTCGATCATCGACCGCGCCTGGCAGGAAGGCTGGGTTAAGCCTGAGCCGCCGCAGGTCGAAAGTGGGCGCTCTGTCGCCGTCGTCGGCTCCGGCCCAGCCGGGCTAGCGGCGGCGCAGCAGCTGCGCCGCGCCGGCCACAAGGTCGTCGTCTTTGAGCGCGATGAAGCCCCAGGCGGCCTGATTCGCTTTGGCGTTCCCGACTTCAAGATCGAGAAGCACGTAATCGACCGCCGCGTTCAGCAGCTAATCGATGAGGGCGTAGAGATTCGCTACGGCGTCAATGTTGGCGCCGACATCAGCGCCGACGAGCTGAAGAGCGACTTTGACGCCGTCGTCCTCGCAATCGGCTCGCGCGTTCCACGCGACCTTGATGTTCCCGGCCGCGAGCTCGACGGAGTTCACTTCGCAATGGAGTACCTCTACGGCCGCAACCGCTGGGTCGCCGAGCAGCTCGGGCCGCAGCCGCCCGCGGCCGCCCCAACCGACCTGCCGAAGATCACGGCGGAGGGCAAACACGTTGTCGTAGTGGGCGGTGGCGACACCGGCGCCGACTGCATTGGCAACGCGATCCGCGAGGGCGCGCTCGGCGTCGTCCAACTCGAACTTCTCCCTGAGCCACCGGAGCATCGTCCCGACGAGCGCACGCCTTGGCCGCTGTGGCCACAGAAGTATCGCCTCTCCTACGCAATGGAAGAGGCCCGTGAGATCGGCCGCGGCGAGCAGGATTTCTCGGTCGTGACGACGCACTTCTCGGGCCAAGATGGCAAGGTCACGGCTCAGCACATTGCGCAGGCTGAGGCGGCGCCGCCGTTCGCCGCGGTACCCGGCAGCGAGCGCGAGCTGAAGGCCGACCTCGTGCTGCTGGCGACCGGCTTCATCCACCCTGAGGCCGAAGGCCTGGTGACCGATCTTGGCTGCGAGCTCGACGGCCGCGGCAACATTGAGGCGCCGACCTACCAGAGCTCCGAGGCCGGCATATTCGTCGCCGGTGATGCGCGCCGCGGCCAGTCGCTAATCGTTTGGGCGATAAACGAAGGCCGGCGCTGCGCTCGTATGGTTGATAAGTACTTCGCAGAGGTTCCCGCCCTATCAGGAGATCGAAATGATTAGTCAGCAGCTGCCACGGACCGCGATCATTGGCGCAGGCTCGTCTGGAATTACGGCACTGAAGACCTTTGCCGAGCGTGGCTTTGACGTCACCTGTTTTGAGGCCTCAAATCGGGTCGGCGGCAACTGGGTCTACGAGAACATCAATGGGATGTCGGCCTGCTACCGCGACCTCCACATCAACAC
>JAEMTR010000251.1 GCA_016462245.1 Solirubrobacteraceae bacterium | reverse complement strand
CCGGTGGACTGCCGCTCGACGCGTCGCAGTCTGACGTCTACTACTTCGCACCGCAGAAGGGTCTTGCCTCGGACGGCGGCCTCTGGCTAGCGCTTGCTAGCCCCGCCGCGATTGAGCGGATCGAGCGGATTGCCGCCTCGGAACGCTGGATCCCGCCGTTCCTTTCGCTGAAGACGGCGCTCGACAGCTCACGCAAGGACCAGACCTACAACACGCCCGCGATCGCGACGCTCTTCCTGCTCGCCGAGCAGATCGATTGGATGCTCGAGCTCGGTGGCCTCGACGGCTGCGTTGCCAGGACAACCGCTTCGTCGGATCACCTTTACGGCTGGGCCGACGGGTCGGATTACGCGTCTCCCTTCGTCGCAGATCCCGCGAAGCGCTCGCTCGTAGTCGGCACAGTCGATCTCGACGAGGCGATCGACGGAGCTGCCGTCGCGGCAATGCTGCGAGCTAACGGCGTGCTCGACGTAGAGCCTTATCGCAAGCTAGGACGCAATCAGCTCCGGGTCGCAATGTTCCCGGCGATCGAAACAACCGACGTTGAGGCTCTAACTGCTTGCATCGATTGGGTCGTCAATAACGCAGACGTCGGGCGCAAGCAATGAGCGAGCCGGCGCGCGTCCTGGTCTGCGAGAAAATTGGTGATAGCGGCGTGCAGCTACTGCGCGACTCCGGCTTCGAGGTTGAGATTGGGACAGAGTGGGACCGTGAGGAGCTGCTGGGGAGCGTTAGCCGCTTTGACGGGCTGCTAATTCGGTCGGCCACCAACGTCGACGCTGAGTTGCTCGAGCGAGCAACCAGTCTGAGGGTCGTCGGCCGCGCCGGCGTCGGGGTAGACAACGTCGACGTCGAGGACGCGACCAAGCACGGCGTGATCGTCGCTAATGCGCCCGAGTCGAACGTCGTCACAGCTGCTGAGCACACGATGGCGCTGCTGCTCTCGCTAGCGCGGAATGTGCCGCAGGCTCACGGCGCGCTGACAGAAGGTCGCTGGGAGCGATCACAGCATTCAGGCGTCGAGCTGCTCGACAAGACGCTCGGGATCCTCGGCTTCGGCCGGATCGGCCAGCTCGTCGCCACGCGCGCTCAGGCCTTTGGGATGAAGGTTGTCGCATTCGACCCGTTCATCGGAGCCGAGCGTTACCGCGAGCTTGGCGTGACGCAGGCCGAGAGCCCGGACGAGCTTTACGCTGAAGCGGATTTTGTCACACTGCACCTCCCAAAGACGCCCGAAACTGCAGGCTGGCTCAACGCTGAAGCGTTTGCGAAGATGAAGGACGGCGTGCGCGTCCTCAACGTCGCCCGCGGGCCGCTCATCGTCGACGAGGATCTCCAAGCGGCGCTCGACTCCGGCAAGGTTGCTGGGGCTGCGCTCGACGTCTTCCAGAGCGAGCCGATGACGGAGCACGCTCTTTTCTCCTATCCCAACGTGATCGTCACTCCGCACCTTGGCGCTTCAACCAGCGAAGCGACCGATCGCGCCGGCTACCAAGCCGCCGAGCAGGTCGTAGCGGCGCTAACCGGCAAGGGTGTAACGAGCGCCGTAAATGTTCCCTCGGTTGCGCCGGAGGACCTCGAGGTGCTCGGGCCATTCCTGCCGCTCTGCCATCACCTCGGCAAGCTCGTCTCGGCGCTCGCCGAGGGTGGAGCCGTCGATCGGATCGAGGTCGAGTACTTCGGCCGGATCGCAGAGCGAGACTGCAGGCCACTAACAACGAGCGTGCTGCTCGGTCTGCTCGAAGGCCGCACCGAGGAAGCCGTCAATGAGGTCAACGCACCGTCGATCGTTGCTAAGCGGGGAATCGTCGTTTCGGAAACCAGTAGGACCAGCGCGCGCGATTTCACAGAGCTTGTCCGCGTCACGCAAATCTCCGGCGATGACCGCACCCGCGTCGTCGGCACAACGCTCGGCCGCCGCCATCGTCCACACCTGCTGGAGCTGTGGGACCGGCGCTTCAACC
>JAEMTR010000250.1:1470-1965 GCA_016462245.1 Solirubrobacteraceae bacterium | reverse complement strand
CCGTGGAAGTGAGGAACCAAGCCGCTGGCCGCCCGCAGCAGAGTTGACTTGCCGGAAGCCGAGAGGCCGGTGCAGACGACGAACTCGCCTGGCTCGAGCGTCAACGAAACTTCGCGCAGCGCTGGCTCATCCTTGCCCGGGTAGGTATACGAGAAGCGATCGAAGATCAGCGCGCTCATCGCCGCCTCGCTCGCTCGCCGATGATCGGTGCGGCGAGCGCAGTCAAGACAATCAACGCCGCGTAGAGAAGTTCCGTCAGGCCGGCCGCGATCGTGATCCGCGGATAGGGCTCGAAGTTTGCGAGCCCGAATACGGCGCCAACGACGAGCAATGCCAGCAGCCCAAGCGCCGAGGCCAAGACAGCCCTATCAGCTCGCGAGTAGGGCAGGCTGTCGCCGCGCGGCGGCGCAACGCGCGTCGCGTAGCCACGCAGCTCAAGCGTCGCGGCGACGTCAACCGCGCGGTCGAGCGCGCCGGTCGCGACCGAGCCAACCA
>JAEMTR010000250.1:0-1460 GCA_016462245.1 Solirubrobacteraceae bacterium | reverse complement strand
CAGCAGCTGCGCCCGCCGCCCGCTGCCGCCACCGTCTGGCCGGCAGCGTCGCGCCTGATCCATCCGCCGAGCGTCACGCGTCAGAACGCCGATCATCCGCGTTGCTAGCGCCGCCGTCAGCGCTGAGCGAAATGCCGAGCGGCGCATCCGCCGCAGAACGTCGTCGGGGTCAACGATCGCGACCAGCAGCGCACTTGCGGCGATGATCACGACGACGCGCAGCGCGAGCAGCAGGCCATAGACGAACGCCTCGCCGGTCACGTCAACTTGGCCGAAGAGTGGCAGCCCACCGAAGCGCCAGAGCACGGTCACGCCCTCGCGCACCAGCAGCGCATTGATCACGGCCAGCATCAGCGCCAATGGGATCGCGAAGCGAACTGCGCCGCGCAGTTGCTGCTGGCAGCCGCTCAGCCGAGCCGCGCCGAAGGTCGCTGCGGCGACGGCGAGCAGGATCAGCGGGTGGGTGAAGGCCAAGGCCAGAGCGATCAGTGAGAGTCCATAGAGCGCCGAGACCGAAGAGCGCGCCCTCAGTAGAACTGTGCTGCCGGTGGCCGCGGTCACTTCGCGCCGCCCCTCAGCGGAAGGCTCAGCGCGGCCGCAGCCCCCGGAGCAAGAGCGACCGCGTAGTGACGCGCCAGCTGCTGCTGATTGAATGCTGCCGCAGCCGCCGCAATACCGCTGTCGTCGGTGCCAGTGATCGCCCAAACTGGCGGCTGCTCGCCGAGCGCGGTCGCTGCCACCAGCCCAGCGCCGGCGCCGAGTGAGCGAACGGTTTTGCCTGCGGCGTTAAGAAGATCGATCTGCGCGCCGTTCGATCTTGGCTGCGCATAGACGCCGCTGAGAGCCGGTCCGCTTTCGAGCTGGCGCAGTGCTTCGTCTTCTCGCAGCGCGACCCACTGGCCAACGATTACGCGCAGCGTCTCTCCAGTAATCGAAGCGCGGAAGAGGCCGGTCGCGACCGGCACACCAAGTGCGGCCAACGTCTTTGAAACCTGATTGCAGGGCGCCGACTCAATCTCAACGCACTCGACCCGGACCGGCAGTCGCTTCTCGGTGCCGGGGCCATGTAAGAACGGTTCAGGGAACGAGCCGACTACGGCAGAGACATGCTCGGTCGCACTCCAGTCGCGCCAATCCCACCAGATTCGGTCGCCGTCACGGACCTTCGTCGAGGCCGCGCCGAGCGGCGCTTCGCTGCCGTTGACGAAGTAGAACCAATCAACCGGGCGCCCATCGGCCTGCCCGCCGCTGACGCCGTTGACGGAATCGACAAAGCCACCTGAGTAGCTCGTCTCGGTCTTGGTGTTGGCGCTGAGCAGGCGCATAACCGTCTCCGACTCAGGCAGCCCGGTCAGCGAGCGCTGCAGAACGTCAACGCGGCCAAAGTCGCGGCTGACCGTCAGCTGGACGCTGCCGTCGCCCGGCCCCACGCCAGCGCCGCAGCCGCTGGCCAACGCCGC
>JAEMTR010000249.1 GCA_016462245.1 Solirubrobacteraceae bacterium | reverse complement strand
TGAAGATCGCGCGCGCCGCATGGCGCTGCGCCGACCCTGGCGTTCAGTACGACACAACGATCAACCAGTGGCACACGTCGCCGAACTCGGGCCGCATCAACGCTTCTAACCCATGCTCGGAGTACATGCACGTCGATGATTCGGCCTGCAACCTCGCTTCGATCAACCTGATGAAGTTCCGCCGCCCAGACGGCACGCTCGAGGTCGAAGACTTCGAGCACACGACCGACATTCTGCTGCTCGCGCAGGAGATCATCGTCTCGCCATCGAGCTACCCAACCGAGCAGATCGGTGACAACGCCCGCGCCTTCCGTCAGCTTGGCCTCGGCTACACCAACCTCGGCGCCTACTTGATGGCCAACGGCGTCGCATACGACTCCGACCCAGGCCGCGGCACAGCAGCCGCAATCACGGCGCTGATGACAGGCCGCGCCTACCGTCAGTCGGCCGTGATCGCAGCAGCAATCGGTCCGTACGAGAAGTACGAAGAGAACCGTGAGCCGCACAACGCCGTGATGCGGATGCATCGCGACGCCTCATACGCAATCCCAGACTCGACCGTCGTTGACGACCTGCTGCTCGCAGCTGCGCGTCACTCATGGGACGAAGCTGTAGAGATAGGCGAGCGTTACGGCTACCGCAACGCGCAGGCAACAGTGCTCGCGCCGACCGGCACGATCTCTTTCCTAATGGACTGCGACACAACCGGCATTGAGCCTGACTTCTCACTCGTCAAGTTCAAGGAGCTAGTCGGTGGCGGCCAGATGACGATCGCCAACAAGACGATTCCACTGGCGCTGCAGACGCTCGGTTACAGCGACGCCGAGATCGAACAGATCGAAGCCTATGTAACAGAGCACGGCACGATCGTCGGCGCTCCAGGGCTGCTCGACGAGCACCTTGAGGTCTTCGACGTAGCCGTCGGTGAACGGGCAATCTCCGCCCACGGCCACATCAAGATGATGGGCGCAGTACAGCCATTCATCTCAGGCGCGATCTCAAAGACCGTCAACATGCCGGCCTCCTCAACGGTTGAGGACATTGAAAGCGCCTACATCGACGCTTGGCGGCTCGGCATCAAAGCGCTCGCGATCTACCGCGACGGGTCAAAGACCGCGCAGGCACTGCGCACCGACGCCCAGGACGATGCAGTCTCACCAGACGGGCTCTACACCAAGGCCGACGTTGACGCACTGCTCGAGCACGCTGTGCTCGAAGCGAAGGGCGACGCAATGCCAGCCCGCCGGCGTATGCCGCGCGAGCGCCAGTCGCTTACGCACAAGTTCTCGATCGGAGGCCACGAGGGTTACATCACCGCTGGCGTCTACGAAGACGGAACAGTCGGGGAGATCTTCCTAACCGACATCGGCAAGGAAGGCTCGACGCTGCGAGGGATGATGAACGCCTTCGCAACCTCGATCTCGATCGCGCTCCAATACGGCGTGCCGCTTGAGAAGCTGGTTGAGAAGTTCAGCTACATGCGCTTCGACCCAGAAGGAATCACGCAGAACCCGGAGATTCCATTCGCCAAGTCGATGCCTGACTACATCATGCGCTGGCTCGCCTCACGCTTCCTCGACACGGAGACGCAGGAAGGGCTCGGCATCATGACCGACGCGGTCCGCGCCAAGAAGGCCGGGGAAGAAGCCGCAAGCTCATTCAGCTCCGATACCGCAGGCCCGGCCAACGGCGGCAGCAACGCGCCAACGCCACAGGCCTCCGCTGGGGACAGCGAAACGATGGCTGCGGCCTCAGCGATGACCGACACCCCACCGGTAACACCGGCGAAGATGGGTGGCCTTGAGCTTGGGCCGGCCTGCAGCCAGTGTGGCGGGATGATGCAGCGGACTGGTGCTTGCTACACCTGCACGTCTTGCGGCAACAACACCGGCTGCGGTTGAGAGACTGATTGACGGCGGATCGCGCCGTCCGTGGTCGGGCACCGTGCTTGCGCACTAACGCCCG
>JAEMTR010000073.1:5098-7080 GCA_016462245.1 Solirubrobacteraceae bacterium | reverse complement strand
TACTAAGCCGCAACACGGAGTTACAACTCGGTCACTGTTTCTTTAGGCAGCGTTCAGACTCTTCGGTCACTCTGCATCGCAGAACGTTCTTCATTGGATGTTCCTCCTCCCAGATTGACCGGCCGGTCCGCTCCCCCAGTGGGCCGGCCACTTTTCTGGCCTTAAGGCTGTTCGGTGATCGGCCTGATGCGCACAGCCGTGATGCGGTTCTCGCGCACCGACTCAACTCGCAGGCGATAACCCTCAACCGTCACAGTGTCGCCGCGCTGGGGCATCCGCCCGATCTCATGGAAGACAAGGCCGCCGACCGAGTTGTAGGCGTCGCTGTCGGCCGGCAGGTTGATGCCAAAGTCGGGCAGGTCCGAGATTGGGACGTGGCCGCTGACCGACCATCCGCCGCTGGCGAGCTTGCGTACCGAGCGCGAGGTTGGGTCTGTCTCGTCGTCGATCTCGCCGACGACCTCTTCGACGATGTCCTCGACTGTCACAAGGCCGGCCGTGCGGCCGTACTCGTCGATCACGACCGCTAGCGAAGAGCGCTCGCGTTGGAGGTCGGCGAGCAGGTCATCGAGCGGCTTCGTCTCCGGGACGATCACCGCGTCACGCACAAGCGGCTCAATCGAGGCTTCTGCGCCCGCTTCGAGGTAGAGCGCGATCAGCGAGTTGGCGTGAACGGTGCCGCGCACGTGCTCGGCGCTGCGGTCCTCGGTCACGACGAGCCGCGTGTGGCCGGAACTGACACAGCTGCGCAGCGCCGTCTCAACATTGTCGGTCACGTCGACCGTCACAACCGCCGGGATCGGCGTCATCACCTGGCGCGCCTGCTGCTCGTGGAGGTGGAAGACGCCGGCCAGCATCGTCGCCTCGCCGGGGTCGAGCTTGCCGCCGATCTGGGCCTGTGAGATCAGCAGCTTAAAATCGTCTGGCGTGCCGCCTTCATCGAGGCTGGCTTTCGGATCGATCCTGATTAGCCGCAGCACTGCATTTGAGGCGCCATTGAGCCCGGCGATGAATGGGCGCATCACGATCTCGAAGATGCTGAGCGGGCGAGCGCAGGCCTTGGCGACGCGCTCGGCCTTGACGATCGCGAAGATCTTCGGCACCTGCTCGCCGGCGATCACGTGCAGCGAGGTGACGAGGATGTAGGCGATCGCAACCGACCCGGCAACGGCAGCGCCGTGCGCCAGCGGGCCACCGAGCAGCGGCTCAAGCAACGTCGCAATCGCCGGCTCACCAAGGAAGCCGATGCCGAGCGAGGCGAGCGTGATGCCAAACTGGCAGGCCGATAGGTACTGGCTGAGGTCCTCCTGCTGCGCCGCTGCGCGAGCGGCGCCGCGGACGCCCTCGTCGGCCTCGGCCTGCAGGCGGCCGCGGCTGGCACGCACCAGTGCGAACTCGGCGGCAACGAAGAAGCCGTTGACCGCTACCAGCACGAAGATCGCGGCAATTAGCAGCGCGGTCATCGCGTCGGGGCCTGTGGGGAGGTACTTCGCGGAAGGTCGTCAGGCACTAATGATCAACTCGCACTCTACCGGCCGCGGGGCCGGAAAAGCGATAGTTAGGCCAGTTCGTCGATCTGCTTGGCCAATGCGAGGTCTGCGTCGGTTACGCCGCCCTCAGAATGCGTCGAGCAGGTGATCCGTACCTGGTTCCACTGATGGATCAGGATGTCGGGGTGGTGGTTGGCCACCTCAGCGACGCCAGCGACGCTGTGGACGAACTGGATTGCCGACGCAAAGTTGGGCAGCGAGAAGTCGCGGACAAGCCCGCCGTCCTCGTTGCGCCATTCACCGTCGGCGATTGCTGTTTCGATTACGTCGTTCTCTAGTCGATCCATGGCGCGAGTGTAGAGCCCTTTCCGTACAATTGACTAGTGCGGATTGTCAGCCTTGTCCCCCACGCCACCGAAATCTGCTTCGCGCTTGGTCTTGGTGATCAGGTAGTCGGTGTTACGCACGAATGCGATTGGCCGCCCGAGGCCG
>JAEMTR010000073.1:0-5088 GCA_016462245.1 Solirubrobacteraceae bacterium | reverse complement strand
AGATAACCGGCAAGGGCGAAGCGATCTACCAGCTCGACGAGCAGCTCCTAGCAGAGCTGGAGCCCGACCTAATTGTTACGCAGGCGCTCTGCCCCGTCTGCGCCGTCAGCTACGACGACGTCGTCAGCGTCGCCGAGCGGATCGCGAGCAAGCCAAAGGTAATCGCGCTCGACCCGAACACCTTCGGCGAGACGATGGTTGACATTCGAACAGTTGCCACGGCGACCGGCGCCGAACGCGAGGCGCTGACGTTGATCGCCAGCCAGCGGGGTCGCGTTGACGCGATCGAGGCCGCGGTCGCCGACCGGCCAATGATCGGCGCGGTCGCGATCGAGTGGCTCGACCCCGTTTTCATCGGCGGTCACTGGACGCCGCAGCTGATCGAGATCGCCGGCGGCGTTGACCTGCTCGGCTTGGCGGGTGAACCGTCGCCGCAGAGCAACTGGGAGGCGATCAGCCGGGCAGAGCCGCAGGTGATTTTCGTGATGCCTTGTGGAATTAATGCCGCCGGCGCGCTGGAGGCGGCGGAAGAGCACCGCGAGCAGCTCGTCGCCACCGGCGCGCAGCGGATCGTCGCAATCGACGGCTCGGCGACCTTCTCGCGCCCGGGCCCAAGGCTCGTTGACGGGCTTGAGATCATCGCCCACGTGCTCCACCCCGACGTTGTTCCCGAGGCTCCAGGCCCGGCGCTCGATCTGCTGCTCTAGCCGATAAAGCTCGGCGTGGACGCCGCAGCCAAGACCAGCGACCCAACAACTGCCACGACGGCAATTCCCGCGCACGCGGCCCAGCCGAACAATGGCTGGCCGCGCTTCTCAGCCATCACAAACGCTCCGCCGGCAAGCGCCCCGGCAGCGAGGCCGCCGAGGTGGCCGCCGATCGAAACGTTTGAAAGCACGAAGCTGAAGACGAGGTTGAAGACCAGCAGCATCCCGATCCCGCTCTGCAGTGGGTTGCCGCCGCGGGCGTAAATAATCGCCGAGGCGGCGCCCATCAGGCCGAAGATCGCGCCCGATGCGCCGACCGTTAATGCGTCCGGGGAGAGCAGCAGCGCGCCGAACGAGCCGCCTAGCAGTGAGACGACGTATAGCGTGAGGAAGCGGGCGCGGCCGAGCTGCGGTTCCATCTGCGAGCCGATGAACCAGAGCAGAATCATGTTGAAGGCGAGGTGCATCAGCCCGGCGTGGAGGAAGCCGGAGGTTACGAGCCGCCAGTACTGCCCGCCGGCGCCGATTGGGGCTGCCGCCAGCGCGCCCTCGTAAAAGAGCTGGTTCTGCCCTGTGCCGAATGGAAAACCGCCGGAGAGCAGGTAACCGAGCAGACAGAGGCTGATCAGAGTGAGTGTTACAACCGGCTTATCCGACTGGCCGCTAAGCACCGGCAGCCGCACCGCCTTGCCGCTCTGCGTGGCGCAGTCGGGGCAGCGCATCCCGACCGGGCTTGGCGTCATGCAGTCGGTACAGATCGGCTTGCCGCAGCCCGAGCACGAGACCGCGGTCTCACGCGAGGAATGGCGATAGCAGGTGGTTGTGGTGGAAGTAATCGCGATCGTCCGTTGGTCGCGCCGGGCGACAGTAATTAGCTACTTAGCCTACGGGTTGAGGCTAGCTGCCTAGGCGCCGCGTTACTTCGTTGCCGATCGTGTCAATCGCCTTGCGGGCGAAGACGACAGGCCCGGTTGCTGCTGCCTGCTGGCGGCTGCGCTGGCGCCGCACGCCGAGCACCGCTGCCGCACCGGCCGCGGCAGTGCCAACAGCAAGCGCTGCGGCTGGCCGCACCCAAGTGCGGGGGTCATGAAAGGCGCCGGCCTCCCATGCGTCAAGTTCATCGGCGGCAATCCCCGAGATTCGGTTCAGTCGATCCTCAAGCTCGCTCATCAAGTGCTCGGGAGGATCTACCGGCGCCAGCGCCTGCGCCAGCAGCGCTTCAAGGTCTACCCGGTTTGGCTGACTGCTCATCTGCTCAGGCCTCCTGCGGTTCGCCGATGAGAGTTTCGAGCTGCTTGATCGCGCGGTGCAGCAGCACCTTTGTTGCACCCTCGCTGCGACCGAGCGCGCGGCCGATCTCCTTGTTGCTCATTCCCAGCGCAAAGCGCATGATCAGCGCTTCGCGGCGGTCGTCCGGCAGCTCCTGAACGGAGTCGAGAATTCGCCTCAGCTCGTCGCGCCCCTCGACTAGTTGCTCGGTCGTGTGCAGCGCGCCCGGTTCTGCAATCGCGTCGATGTTCGTCTGCGGTTTGCGCGAGCGGTCGCGGTAGAGGTTGGCGGCGAGGTTGTGGGCGATACGAATTAGCCACGGACGCAGCGGCCGCCCGTCCGATTCCGCCAGCGCCTTCTCGAAGTGGCGGTAGGCCTGAAGGAAGGTTTGCTCGGTTAGATCCTCGGCGTCGTGATGGTTGCCAACGCGGTAATACGAGTAGGAGTAGACGTCGCGAAGATGATCGCGATAGCAGTCGCTGAAGCGGCGGTCTAGCTCCTCCTTTTCCACGCATCAGAGCCTACCCGCGCGCCTTAAACGACGCGCGCGCCGACGACTCGGCGCGGTTCGATGATCGACTCGGCAAAGCTTGCTGCGTCGCTCTGGCCGGCGACTACCTCGGCGAGCGCGTTGATCGCCGGCGCCCGCACGTGAGCGCGATCGAGCGCCTCGACCAGCAGCGGCAACGAATCAAGCGCCTCAGCGACTTGGCCGATCTCGGGCCGGATCTCCTGTGCGGAAACGCCAGCGGCGAGCATCTCGCCGGCGCGGCGGTTGCGGCCGCCGGCGGCAACGACCGACGCGACTAGGTCGCCCACCCCGGCCAGCCCTGTCCAACTTTCGGGCTTACTGCCGAGCTGTTCGGCGTAGCTGGCAACCTCGGAGAAGACCTTGCCGGCGGCGGCTCCTGCGGCGTTCGGCCCGGCAACGCTGGCGGTCGATGCCGCCAGCACGGCGGCATTGGTCGCTACGCCGGCCAGTTCCACTCCGGTTACGTCAGCGGTCAGAGTCACGTCAAAGTTGGCGTCAGCGAAGGCGCGGCGAAGCTGGGCGAGGAAGTTCTTATCGTCGCCGGCGACGACAAGTGATGCTCCGTGCTCGAGCGCATCAGCGGCGTGGCCGGGGCCGCCGAGGCAGGCAATTGGGCGCTCGCCGATCCGCGCTGCGCAGTAAGCGGTGGGCAGTTCGCCCGACGGAGGCACGAGCCCTTTTGAGGTGACGACGACGCCGGTGGTGGCACCGAGCCTTGGCGCCATCTCACCGATCACGGCCGGAAGATCACCGGTCGGCACCGCTAGCACGACGGCGTCAGCGTGCTGAAGATCGATCTTCGCTGCTTCGGTCACGCTGATCGCACCGTCCAGCGCCACGCCCGGCAGGTAGCGCTCGTTGACGCGGGCTGCGGCAATCTCGCTCGCCTGCTCAGCGCTGCGCGCTCCAAGTTCAACCGCCACGCCGGCTCGCGCCAACGCAACAGCAAGGCTCGTCCCCCAGCCGCCAGCGCCAACTATTGCCACGCGCCGCAGCGGCACAGCCCCACCAAGCCACTCCCACTGCATCTCCACGCAGGGCCAGACGCGCTCAGCGACCGACTTGGCGAGCTCGTGTGAAGGGTCTTCGACCTGCGGGAAGGTAAGCGGCGCGCCGGCGCGGACGGTCACCTTGCGCGGGTAGATCTTCCAGCCGCGGCGGACGTTCTCAGTTCCAATCACGGCGACGGGAACGACCGGCGCCCCACTCTGCAGTGCCAGGCGACCAACGCCGCTGCGCGGATGGCCGAGCGGGCCGGGCCGCACGCGCGTTCCTTCAACGAAGATCATCACGCCGTCGCCGCGGGCGAGGATCCGCAGCGCGGTTTCCATCGAGTCGTTATCGCCGTGGCCGCGATCGATTGGGAAGGCGCCGAGGCTATTGAGGAACCAAGTCTGGAGGCGGTTCTTCTCGAACAGCTCACGCTTGGCGACGAAGTAGAGCGGCCTGCGGCCAAGCGCGCTGATTACGAACGGATCAAGGAACGAGCGGTGGTTGGAGGCGTAGATCGTGGCGCCGCTCTTTGGCACGTGTTCGCGGCCGAGCGTGCTGAGGCGGAAGTAGCTGCGGAAGAACGGTAGGAAGAAGAAGCGCACGACGCGAAATACGACGCGATTGACGCCGTGGCCGCCAGCCTTTTCAAGCAGCTTCTCCCGTTCCATACCTTCGTTACCAATCCCGGCGCACATGGTTACACCACCTTTTGTACCTTCAGGGCAATGCGAATTGACCTAAACCGAACTTTACGCGGCGCACTGGCTGGAGCGATTGCCACCGGTATTTGGGCGCTTCAGCAGCCAATTGACATGCGAATCTTCGGCGTTCCCTACGACGACACCGAGCTGCTCGGCAAGGCCGTAACGCGAGGGCCAGCCTGGCGGCCGATCGGCGCCGTGATGCATCTGGCAAATGGCGCCCTCTTTGGCGCCGTCTATGCCAACGTTGCGCCCCACGTTCCGCTGCCTGCGGCTCTCAAGGGACCAGCCGCCGGGATGGCAGAGCACCTCGCCTCTTGGCCGGCGGTCGGCCTAAGCGAACGCTTCCACCCAGCGCGTGACGAACTTCCGAAGCTCAGCGGAAGTGGCGCAGCGTTCGCGCAGGCGACTTGGCGCCATCTCTTGTTCGGTTTCGTGCTCGGCGAGGCCGAGCGCGCGCTGAACCGCCCGTATGCCGAGTAGGCTTCGTCGCTTAGTAACTAACGAATGGAGAGCTAGTAATGATCCTCGCCGTCAGCGGCCCAGTTTGGGGCCTTCTCGCAGTCATCTACTTCGTCCTGCTTGTGGTGCTCGGCGTTACAAGCCTGCGCAAGGGCCACTGGATCATGTTCATCATCGGCATCTTCATCCCGCTGTTCTGGATCATCGGCGCAGTGATGCCGCCGGTCGAACGCGACTGACGCGTAGACTGGCGATCCGCGCCGGAGTAGCTCAGCTGGTCAGAGCACCTGTCTTGTAAACAGGGGGTCAGGGGTTCGAATCCCCTCTCCGGCTTCGGGCAAAACGCAATCAGCTAGGGCGTTTTCGCCGCCTGTTGAGTGAAATCTGTGTCGCTCGCGATGCGCCGCTGAGCACCGGTTAGGTG
>JAEMTR010000248.1 GCA_016462245.1 Solirubrobacteraceae bacterium | reverse complement strand
CACGAGGAGGGCTTCTGGTCTGTCACACGCTTCGAAGAGATCGCGACGGTCGGGCGCGACTTCGAAACCTTCTCCTCAGAGCTGGGCGGCATCCTCGCCGTAAACCAGTTCCTTCCCGAAGATCAAAAGCCCGACGACGCACCAGACGAGCCGCTCCACTTCATCCGGATGATGCTGATCGCGCAGGATCCTCCTCGCCATGACCGGCTCAAGGCTCTGGTCCAGAAGGCTTTCACACCGAAGCGCTCGCTCGATCACGCCGACCGGATCCGCGAGATCGTCAACCTCGTCTATGACAACGCGCTCGAGCGCCACCCCGACGGCAAAATCGACCTAGTTCAGGACGTTGGCGTCTACGTACCGGCGATGGTGATCGGCGACATGCTCGGCGCTCCGCGCGAAGACGCCGACAAGATGGTCGATTGGACCAACCGCACAACAGCCTTCGAAGACCCGCGAGTAGTAGACGACATGCACGACACTTGGACGGCGCTCAAAGAGGTATTTGAATACGTCTGGAACCTCGTTGAGGCGCGCGGAGCTGAACGCCAAGACGACCTCACCAGCGCCCTGCTCGACGCCGAAGTTGACGGCGAGAAGCTGACCGCGGAAGAGATCTGCATGTTCTGGTTCCTGCTGATGGTGGCCGGCAACGACTCAACCCGCGCGACCTTCTGCTCAGGCCTCTTCAGCCTGCTCTCGGACCCAGAGCAGATGGAGCTGGTGAAGAGTGGATCGGCGCCGAGCGAGCAGGTCGTCGAAGAGTTCGTCCGCGTCCACCCCGCCTTCGCCTACATGCGCCGCACGGCGACGAAGGACACCGAGATCGCTGGCCAGCCGATTGCAGAAGGCGACAAGGTTTTGATGTGGTACGTCTCGGGCAACCGTGACGCCAGCGTCTTCGATGATCCTCACCACTTCGACGTTAGCCGCACACCGAACGAGCACCAGGGCTTCGGCGGCGGCGGTCGCCACTTCTGCCTCGGCGCTGGCTTGGCGAGGCTGGAGATGAAGATCTGGCTCGAGGAGACGCTGCGGCGCTTCCCTGAGATGAAGCTCGACGGCGAGCCAACGCGGCTCAGCTCAACCTTCCTCAATCAGTACCGCACGATCCCTGTAGCCGTCTAAACGCAGATCCGTTTAGTGCGAGTCGACGATCCGAACTCGGCCGTCCTCGCGCACCTGAAGCGCCCAGAAGAGCATCGTTAGAACGGCTCCGATCGCGACCAGCAGCCAACCAAACCATTGCGGTGCGCTGTTGAAGACCAGTGACAGGGCGCCGCTCGGTATGAACCAAAAGCTGATGTTGCGCAGCAGCGCCCAGACACTTGGAGAGGGCGGCTCGCCTGCCTGCCGCGCCAGTGCGCGGCGGTCAAACCAGAGCGTCGCGTTGAAAGCGATGATCAAGGGAGCGGTTTGCAGAATCCAACCGGTCCAAAGGTTGGTCGAGAGGTCGGGCAACACGAACTCGCCGTAGAAGCCCGCAGCTGCGGCGAAGGTCAGAGCTAGTGCCCAGATCCAAGTTCCGACGCGGTCTAGGTGCGCTATAAACTCGTCACTGGCGTTGGGGAAGCGATTGACCGTGTACTGGCTCGTAAATGGCCTGCCGATCGCCAGCGAGCCGTAGGCGAGAAGAGCAATCGCAACGTTCGACACCTCACCGGCGTGGTCGTTGAGCCAACTGATCACGTTCGGACCAGCAAAAGCGGCGACGATCGTCAGCGCGACGAAGAAGGCGAGGTCCGAAATCTCAAGGACCTTTACCTCCTCGCCACGCAGCTTCGACCCCGCCACTAAGCCTGCCGAAAGCAGCAGCGATACGACAGAGGCCCAGAAGAACGTCAGCGGCCCGGCAAGGAACGAAATCGCAAACCATGGAAGCAGCCCGGTGACCGGATCGTCAAGGAAGAGCAGTAGGCCGTCGGGGCGGTCTGGGTCCGCATCGTGGCGGCGGGCAGTGAGGCGCACTGGCT
>JAEMTR010000072.1:4748-7112 GCA_016462245.1 Solirubrobacteraceae bacterium | reverse complement strand
AGAAGATGTTGCATGAGCACCAACGAACCTCGGCGCCGAGCGCAACCAGCGTCTCGATCAGCACGGCGGTCTGAATCGTCATGTGCAGCGAGCCGGTGATGCGAGCCCCCTTCAGCGGCTGAGCGGCGGCGAACTCTTCGCGCGTCTTCATCAGCCCTGGCATCTCGTTCTCGGCAAGGCGGATCTCTTTACGGCCAAATTCGGCCAGCTCGAGGTCGGCAACCTTGTAGTCGTTGTCGGTAAGTACGGCGGTCGTGGTCATTAGGCAGCGGTCTCCATTGGTTCGTTGGTTGTCAAAGCGGCGATGATGCGGGCGTGCTTCTCCTGCTCCCAGCGCAGCCATTCATCAGCAGATACAGCTTCGGGGCGCTGCGGCTCAGCTTCAAGCCAACTATCAACTGCCCCACTAAGTGCTTCGTCGCGGCGCAGCCTTAGTGCGAAGGCGACGTCGCCGAGGCCAATCTCGTGCTCGGCCAGCAGCTCACGCAATGTGCGCAGCCGTTGCAGCTCGCCGGCGCCGTACTGGCGGTAGCCGGACTCCGTGCGGGCCGGCTCAATCAGGCCGATGCGCTCGATGTAGCGCAGCATTCGCGGCGTCCAGCCGGTCGTCTGCGCAGCTTCGTGGATTGTTAGCGCTTCCATTGAAGGACAACCTTATCAAAGCTGTGTCAAGGTTGGGCCATATTTGGCCCGCCGCCGCTACTCCTGCTCAGCTAGACCCTTCTTAAGCGCCGTAATCACTGCGATGTCGGCCGGATCCTGCTGGTTGCAGATCGCAAGATAGGTTGAGAACAGGTCGCCGAGCAGAATCAGCGAGAAAGCGCGCTCAACGGCCGTCTGACCAATCGAACTGACGACGTGAACCGAGGCGCCGTCGGCTTCGATCAAAGAGCGAGTTAAGGCAATCCGGCGCGCGATCCGCTGTGGGTCATCACTGTCCTCGAGGAAGACGGCGCTGAAGCGGCCAAAGTTGGCCGCCGAACCCCAGCCGACGATCTCATTGTGGTCGAGCTCCGGCAGCACAGAGGCAAAGGCGAGCTGGTTGGCGTTCTCGTTGACCTGCGTCTTCCAGCGGCTCGCAACCGCCTCGGTCAATCCGTAACCGGCGATGACGGGGACCGTCCCGTGGATCGAGCGGGCGAGGCTCTTGGCGAGCGAATCCTCGGCCGAGTCCGGCCCCCACTCGATTGCCAACTGTTCAAGGTGGTCGGCGGCGACGTCAACCTCGGTCGTCAGTCGCGGGCCGGCGCCGCAGGCGGCTGCAACCTCGAGCGCGGCAACGGTCATGTAAGCGACGGCGGCGCGCGGCTGCAGCCCCCCAGCGACCGGAATTACCGGCACGCCTTCGGCGCGCGCGGCCTGCGCCAAGCTGCCGCCGGTTGTGACGACAACGCGGTTCGTGCCGATGATGCCGGCGGCCTCAAAGCAGGCCAGCGTCTCTTCGGTCTCGCCCGAGTAGCTGGCGCAGAGGACGGTCGTCTCCGAGGTCGTCCAGCCTGGGAGCGAGTAGCCGGCCGAGCTGAGTATTGGCCTTGAAGCTTGGTCGCCGAGAATTCCGCGCGCCAGGCGGCCGCCGATCCCCGAGCCGCCCATCCCGGCGACGAGCAGCCCGCCGGGCGAATCGACCTGTGGCAGTTCGGCCGACTCGACCTTGAAGACGGCGTCGCGAAGCTGCTCAGGAAGTGAGAGCACGTCGGCGATCTGGTCGGTTGGGTCGACCGCCGCGACGGCGGCTCGATCTAGTGGCTGGGCTGATGAACTGTCGGCGAACAAGGTGGCTCCTTGGCGCAAGTGTTGCGCAGCTGCGCAGACGATGCCGTGCGGGTACTAGTTGTCGTCGCTAGCGAACAGCTTGGCGCCACCGCCGACGGTTCCGCCAGCGGCAACCTTGACGCGCGGCCCGACGACCGATTGCTCAGTAATTCGGGCCTCGGCACCGATCTCTGCGCCGGGCGCGAGGATCGCGTCGCAAATCAGCGCTCCAGCTCCAACGAGGCAGCCGTCGAGCACTGCCGAAGCTTCGATGCTGGCACCGGCGGCGACCTCGACGCCGTCACCAAGCGCCGCCCCAGGGCCAACCTTGGCGCCAGCGGCGACATGGCAGCCAGCGCCGAGTACCGATGGGCCGATCAGTTCGCCTTCGACTGTGCAGCCTTCGCCGAGCGCCAATCCGCGCCCGTCGAGCCGAGCACCGGCTTCGCTTTCGACAGCGCCGCTGAGGATGTCGGCGGTCGCTTTGAGGTAGCGGTCGGGCGTGCCAATGTCGAGCCAGTAGGCGTCGCGATCGGCGACGGCGTAGAGCCCCTTGCTGACCAGCTCGGGCCAGACCTCGCGCTCGATCGAAACCGCGCGACCGGGCTCGAT
>JAEMTR010000072.1:2781-4648 GCA_016462245.1 Solirubrobacteraceae bacterium | reverse complement strand
TCGCCGAGGCCGTCGGCCAGCTGCTCGTCGGCGAAGCGCAGCGCGCCGCCGGTGCCAAGCGGTTCGCTCTCCACGACGTAGCTGATCTGCAGGCCGAAACGGCCACCGTCGCCCAGCGCCTCGCGCATCGCGTCTGGTTTGAAGCCGCAGGCCATCACGACCTCGGCGATCCCGTTGGCCGCCAACCACTCCAGCATGAAGGCCATCATCGGTCGGTCAACCAACTTCACCGCCGGCTTCGGCGACTCCGAGGTCAGCGGCCTCAGGCGGGTCCCCTCGCCGCCGACGAGGATTACAGCGCGCATTAGCTAGTGGCTCGGCCAACGCCCTCGTAGCGAAGACCTGCAGCAACAGCCGCTTTCGGATCGAAGAGGTTGCGGCCATCGATCAGCACGTCACCGGTCATCGCCTTGGCCAGCTCGCTGAGATCGAGCGCCGCGAACTCGTCCCACTCAGTGACGAGGACGACGGCGTCGGCGCCACTGACTGCGCTCAGCGCGTCGGCGGCAAACTCGACGCCGGGCATCATCTCGGCCGCGACCTCTTCAGCGATCGGGTCATAGGCGGTGACGGTTGAGCCGGCAGCCTGTAGGCGCGCCGCGAGCACCAGCGAGGAGGCCTCGCGCATGTCATCGGTGTTTGGCTTGAAGGCGACGCCGAGCAATGCGACGTGCTTGCCGACGAGCGAACCGAGGTGCTTTTCAAGCTTGCCGATCACGCGGCGCTTTTGAAGTTCGTTGACCTCAATCACGGCGCCAAGCAGCTGGAAGTGGTAGCCGCTGTTGCCCGCCAGTTGCTTCAGCGCGCTGACGTCTTTGGGGAAGCAGCTGCCACCGAAGCCAATACCGGGCTGGAGGAACTTCGGCCCGATTCGCTGGTCAAGCCCCATCCCCCGCGCCACCTCGGTCACGTCGGCGCCGGTCTCCTCGCAAACGTTGGCTATCTCGTTGATGAATGAGATCTTCGTCGCGAGGAAAGCGTTGGCGGCCAGCTTGACCATCTCGGCGCTGGCGACGTCGGTGCGGACTAGTTCACTGCGTCCATTGCCACCGTGCTCGGCGCTCAGTAGTGGCCGGTAGAGGTCGGCAACGGCGTCGCCGGCCCAGCCACCGTCGTCGCCGATTACAACGCGGTCGGGGTCGAGGAAGTCGGCCAGCGCTGTTCCCTCTTTGAGGAACTCAGGGCAGGAGACGTAGCTGAAACCCTCCTTGCCCTGCTCGGCAAAGATCCGTTCGATCGCCTCTCCAGTGCCGACCGGCACCGTTGACTTCATAACGAGGGCGTGGTGGTCGGAAGGCGGCATCGCCTCAACGACGGCGTGAACGGCGCTGAGGTCGGCGTCGCCGGAGTAGGTCGGCGGCGTGCCGACAGCAACGAAAAGCAGCCGCGCGTGCTCGAGCGCCTCGCCTAGATCGGTCGAGAAGTGGAGTCGCTCACGGTTGCGTTCGATCGCTTCGGCAAGACCGGGCTCGTGGATCGGCACTTCGCCTCGTTGGAGGCCAGCGATCTTGTCGGCGTCGATATCGACGCACCAGGCCTCGCTGCCGAGCTCAGCGAAGCCGACGGCAGTACATAGACCGACGTAGCCGGTCCCGATAACTCCAATTGATTCGCGTTTATCGTTGCTCATGGGCAGCGGCGAAGAGTACCTGCGTTAGACCAGAAAACACGGTTGCTAGCTGCCAAGCGGCGTCAGCGACCGCGCGATCGCCAGCATCTGTGGGTTCGTCAGCGTCAGCGAGAGCGTGTTCGAAAGCCAGTAGACGCCCTTCGACGTTCGCAGCGCGACCAGCCGCAGCCGCGTTCCGTCATAGAAGAGCTCGAAGCTGCGGCCGCGCATCTTCATCGTCTCGCTCGGCGTGTCAAG
>JAEMTR010000072.1:0-2681 GCA_016462245.1 Solirubrobacteraceae bacterium | reverse complement strand
AGCTTCTGATAGCCGGGCTTGATGTCGATCTCGGCGTACTGGGCGGCCGGCGCGAGCCCGGTGTTGGAGTGGTAGTAACGATGGTCGACGTCGACGTAGACGCAGCCAAGTCGGTTGACGGCGCGCTGGAAGCCGCCGAAGTTGACTTCGATGATGTGGTTGATCTCGATCCCGAGCAGGTCGCGAACTGTCTCCAAAGTCAGCTTCGGACCACCGATTGAGAAGGCAGCGTTGATCTTGTCGCTGCCGTAGCCAGGAATATCGACCCTTAGGTCGCGTGGAATCGACATCACCGCGGTTGCTTCCTTATTCGGGTCGAGGCGGACCAGCATCAAAGTGTCGGAACGCGCCGCGCCCTTCAGCTTGCGATCTGTGAAACGGCGGTCTGAACCGATCAGCAAGATTGTCTGTGGGCCGCCGCCGTCAACGTTGTCGAGCGCGTTCTTAACGCCCGGAATCGTCTGCCCTTCAGTGCGCACAATGTTGACCAGCTGGTCAACCTCAAGCAGCGCCGCAGAGGCGACCGTCGTCGCCGTCAGCAGCACGATCATAAGACCGGCGAGAGCGCCCTTCTTGAGCACTCCGCGGCCGGGCCGAGGTGGTGTATTGGGATCTTTAGTCACAGGCGTAATGCTCTCTATGGAGCCTAGCGAGCGCGCCCGCCGGAGCCGCCGCCCGATCGCGTGGACGCGAACTAACCTTCAACGGCGCGCAGAGTCGGCGGCTCGCCTGAATCGCTTAAGTAGCGCGGGAGATCACGAATAAAGACTGCCAGCGCTTGGCGATAGCACTTCAGCGAGGAGATCGAAACCCACTCGTTGGGCCCGTGATGGCCGCCGCCTTCAGGGCCAAATTCGACCGCTGGAATGCCGGCCTCAAGAAATGAGATTGCGTCGGAGGCGCCATCGCGGCCGATCGAGAGTGCCTCGCCCGCGCGGACCGAGCTAACCGCCGCGCGCAGCGCCAAGACGTGTGGGTCCTGGCGCGAGACGATTGCCGGCACGCGATGGAACTTGCGCACGATCGTCAGGTCATCGATCCGCTCGATCTGTTCAATGATGTGATCGGGGTCTTGGCCTGGCAGGTAACGAATGTCAACGTCGATCAGGCAGCGGTCCGGCACCTTGTTAAAGGCGTCGCCGCCGCTTACCCGCGCCAGATTGATCGACGGTCGATCGAACAGGTCAGACGACTGACGGCTGAAGGGCAGCGTCTCAATCCGGCGGTACAGATCGTGCGCTTTGAGGATTGCGTTGTCGCCGAGCCACGGCGTCGAACCGTGAGCGGCCGTGCCGACGACCTCGAGCCGTAGTGCCAGCACGCCCTTTGCTTGGACGCCAATGTGCAGGTCGGTCGGCTCGCCGGTAATTGCAAAGTCGGCGTCGATTCCCTCTCCGACGAGCACGGCGGTCGAACGGCTCTCAACGTTCTCCGACTCCTCATCGGGAACGCAGATCAGCCGCACGCGCACTTCGTCTTGAAGGCTGGCGTCTTGGACGGCGCAGATCAAGGCGGCGAGAGCACCCTTCATGTCGTAGGCGCCGCGGCCGATTAATCGGTCGCCCTCGACGCGTGGCACGAACTGTTCGGCGAACGCTGGGACGACGTCAAGGTGGCCGTGGAGGACGACGAGTGGCCCTTCGAGCGGGCCGGCGTCGGCGATGATCACCGGCAGCCCTTCATGCTCGCGACTGCTTACCCGCACCTCGCGCGTTTCAAGCCAGCCTTTGACGAACTCGCTGGCAGCACGCAGACCTTCCTCTTTCGAGCTGTCATAGGCAATCAGCCGTTCGGCAAGGGCGAGCTCGTCCATTCCTATGAAGGATAGAGTCCCAGCGATGAGCTCACGAATCGTTCTCTTTGGTGCCAGTGGCTACACCGGCGAGCTAACGGCCCGCGAAATGGTCGCGCGTGGGATGACGCCGGTTCTCGCCGGCCGCCGCCGCCAGCCGCTCGAGCGGCTGGCAGCCGAGCTAGGTGGCCTTGAGCTAGCGGTCGCCGACGTTGAGCAGCCAGCCAGCGTCCGCGCACTGGTTGGCAAGGGCGACGTGCTGGTAAGCACCGTCGGCCCATTCATGCGCTTCGGCCAGCCGGCGCTTGACGCCGCGCTCAGCGCTGGCGCTCACTACCTCGACTCGACTGGAGAAGGGCCATTCATCCGTCGCGTCTTTGAGCAGGCCGGTCCCCGCGCTCACGCTGAGGGAACGGTCCTGCTTACAGCGATGGGCTACGACTACGTGCCCGGCAACCTCGCCGGCGCACTGGCCTTGCGTGAGGCCGGCGACGCGGCCCACCGAGTTGAGATCGGCTACTGCTGGCAGAACGAAGGCGGCGGCTCAGCATCGGGGATGAGCGGCGGCACACGGGCCAGCGCCGCCGGCGTCGCATTCGAACCATCGTTCGCTTGGCGCGGTGGCCGGCTCGTGACGGAGCGCGGCGCGAAAGAGATCCGCAGCTTCGACACCGGCGCAGGCCACAGCGCTGACGGCGTCTCGATCGGCGGCAGCGAACACTTTGGCCTCCCCCAGATCGACCCGCAGCTAAAGGAAGTCGGCGTCTACCTAGCTTGGTTTGGCTCGCTGACAAAGCCAATGCAGATCTTCTCGGCCGGCGGCGCCACCGTCACGAAGATCCCCGGCGTCCGCGCCGGCCTAGGCGCGCTCAGTTCGAAGTTCGTCACC
>JAEMTR010000247.1:1708-1987 GCA_016462245.1 Solirubrobacteraceae bacterium | reverse complement strand
TCATCACCTTCAGCGGCCTCGGCCTTGCATTGATCGCACGCGGCACGCAGCTCGGCCAGCTGACCTCCGACATTGTTCTGCTCGCCGGCTACTACACAACGCCATGGTTTGGCGTCGTGATCGTCGAACTACTGGCGCGGCGCAACGACAGTGCCCCGTGGCTGACTCCGGCGATGAAAGCAAAGCCGGCCGTGATCTCGTTCCTGCTCGGCTTCATTCTGCTGCTTCCGTTCTCTGCCACGCCGATCGGCAACAAGGTCGCGGCCGCCCGCCCGGCGC
>JAEMTR010000247.1:0-1698 GCA_016462245.1 Solirubrobacteraceae bacterium | reverse complement strand
TGCTAGCTTCGGGGCCGATGATTGAGTCGGCTGGCCCAGAACCGAGTAGGTCAAGGCTGGCAGCCGGAGCCCTCCTTGCGGCGCTAGCCGCCGCTGCGATTGCGGCGCCCGCGGCAGGCGCCAACGCAAGCATCGCCGCGACGTCAAACACAAGCGGCGTGCTCGCCGCCTACACGCTCGTCGTCCCGAGCTCGATCTCAAAATCGAGGCTTCAGGCCCGCGTCGTAATTGCCACAGGCATCCCCTGCCCAAGCCTTAACGTCGTCTCACCGAGTAGCTCAAACGGAGTTGCCGGCCGCGCATCAGCTGCCAGCAGCAAGCGCAGCATCGCGATGCAGATGCGCACCCCGGGCGCCACGACCGACGCAGCGTTCTCGTCGATTAGGGCTTGCCAAGCGAACCTGCCGACTGGAGTGAGGTCGGCGCGGGTTGGCAAGGTCGCGCTCCCGGCAAACCTCCCCGCGACGATTGACAGGATCGCGGTCCTCGGCGACAGCGGCTGCTTGATCGAGGCCAGCACGGCGCAGGATTGCGCTGACCCAGCAGCCTGGCCGCTGGCGCGGATTTCGCGCTCGATCGCTAACGACAAGCCTGACGTAACGCTCTTTGTCGGCGACTTCTACTACCGCGAAAGTAGCTGCCCATCGGACCTCAGTGGCCAGTGCGGTGGCAGCCCGCCGCCGATTTCGGGACTTCCATTTAAAGACACCGCCTACGGCTGGCTTGCGGACGCGTTCCTGCCGATGGCCTCAGCCCTGTCGGCGGCCCCGATTCTTGCTGGGCGCGGCAATCACGAAGCCTGCGACCGCGGTGGGAACGGCTACTTCCTGCTGTTTGCGATTCGTGCAAACGCTGCAGCGGTATGCGCGCCGACCGCTTCCGGCGAAGCGCCGCAAACGATAGATCCAACCTGGGCGGTAGACCTGCCGATCAGCTCCAGCCGCACGCTACGGACGGTCGTCGTAGACAGCGCCACGCAGTCCGATACCGGTGACAGCGAGCTGACCTCCTGGGCTGCGGTGCAACGGCCTTTCTACCGCGCCGCGCAAAGCCTGAGCGCGAAGAAGAGCGGCAGGGAATCATGGCTGCTGACACACCGTCCGCTGTTTGGGACGGAGGCGGTCGAGCCGGGCACTACCTCGAGCTGGGAGTCGGTCGATCAGACCGCGGCCGCGAGCGGGCTGATCGGCAACTTCAACTTGCTGATCACCGGCCACGCCCACCAGGCCGAGGTGGCGCAGATCCCCGGGCAGCCGGCGCAGATGATCTTTGGCAACGGCGGCACGCTGCTAAACGACGGCGAGTTCGTGCTTCCGCCGTATGGGCCGATGCGCGATTCGACCGGCCAGCCGCTCAGCCCGCTCTACCCGCCGTATCCGAACGCGACCTACCTCTGGGGCAAGCTCGAATTCGGCTACTCAATCGCCACACCGCTGAAGCGTGGCGGGCAATGGCGCTTCGCGTTTAAGGACATGAGCGGTAAGAGCTTCGAGAGCTGCACCGCAATCGCTAAGAACGCGCGCTGCGGATAGGGCGCTTTCGGCGCGCCGCATCGCCCGCGCCGCCGCTGCGAGCGCCGCTAGCGCCGCAGCGCCCTGCCGCCGCGTATAGCGACGCCGCCGAGCCCCATCGCCAGCTTCTCGGCGCTGCTGCCGATCCCCGGCCAGAGGCCGAGCTGGCGCAGCGAACTGACTACGT
>JAEMTR010000246.1 GCA_016462245.1 Solirubrobacteraceae bacterium | reverse complement strand
GACGGCTTTGGGGCTAGCCACCCGCGTCGAGCGCACCACCCACCGCGACTTCTTCGCCTTCGCCTTCGACTCCAACCTGAGCTGATACTGACGGCCATTGACAAGCCGCGTGGCCTTGTAAGAACGCGCTGAGGCCTTAAGCACCTTCAGCGCCAACGACTTCTTCGACCATGCCGCAGTTGGCTTACCACCCTTCAAAACCCGGCCACGCCAACTAACGCGGTAAGCACCAGCACCCTTCACAGCAGACCACTTCAAGGTCAGAACGCGATCACCAACAACAACCGACGCACCCGAAGCAGCCGGCCGCGAAAGCGAAGACGAGAAAACCGAAGCAGCATCGGCGCGGCCAACAAAGCAGGTAGCCAGCGCAGCGATCAGCGCTCCAGCCAACACAAACCGCACTGCGCTAGAAGCCAAAGCCTTACTCATCATCCTGATCCCCAATCCCAAACAACGTTGGTTTGTCAAGAGTCAGTGGAGGCGACCGATGTCGCGCGCCAACAGATGACTTGGAACTACCTCTACCGCCAAACTACCAGCCACGGACCACCAGGTGCGCCGGTAAGCAATCATGACCTCGCTGCGGCCTTCCCCGTCCTGATCGCTCAGCCGCCAGAGACCTAGGTGATCGCCGCTGAGGAGGCGAAGCAACGCAGATCTGTTCTTCTCGCTTTTACCGCTCTGGCCGACGCCGAGTCGATTGACCAGATAAGCCCGGCAGCGGTCCGTCTAATCGGTACCTACGACAGCTCCCCGGTTCGCGCCAAGATGAAGGCCTAGGCGGAGATAACCCGCTGAATCGCGACGTAGTTTTCGACCTTTGCCGAAGCGCCACGACCACTCTTAACCGGCAGTACGCGCCAGTGCATGATGAACGGACTGCCGTCGGCGCGATAGTTGATCGTGCGGCCTTCGAAGGTCTTGGCGGCCTTCAAATCTTTGACGAGTTGCCGGATCGTGGCAGGGTCAGTGGCTGGCCCTTGAAGGAACTTCGGGTCCTTGCCGAGAACGTCCTTGGCCTTGTAGCCGGTGAGCTTCTCAAACGCCTTGTTGACGTAGATGATTTCGTTCTTACGCCCAGCGCTTGTGATCATTACCGAGTCAAAGCTCGCATCGGCGATCGTCTTGAGGCCAATTGTCATATCCATGATTTTTCTTCCATTCTGCCCGCTTGGCGGGCTTAAGTGTCAGTATCCAATCTCGATCGATTGGGCGCACCAACGTTATACGGATAGCGCGAGCTGTCGGATTACTCTCTTGCGCGATCACAGCCAGCCGACTGGAGCTGATCAGCCGCCAGAGATCCAAGTGATCGCGGCTGAGAAGACAAAGCCTGAAGCAGCGAGGACGCCGGCCCAGCGCTGTACACCGCGGATCGCTATCGGGACCATCTCGTTAATTACGACCACCAGCAGCGCGCCAGCGGCGATCGACTGGATTAGAGCGATCAATTCCGGGCTCTGGCCATAAAGCAGCTTGTAGCCGACGACGCCGGAGACGGCGCCGATGACGACGACGTAGCCGAACCGGATCAGGATTTTGGAGATTGAATAGCCGCCAGCGAGCAGCGCCGCTGCCACGCCGATCGCCTCTGGCAGACCAGCAATGAAGATCGAACCAACAAGCGCGAGTGATACGCCGACCGACCCTAGATGGACGCTCAACCCGACCGCGACCGATTCAGGAACCCCGTCGATGATCATTCCGACGAACAGGTTTCGCGCTTCGGTCGGGGTAGCTGCAGCGACTTCGCCGTCCTCAGACTGCGCCGCTTCTTCCAGCGGTGCCTCTGGCTTCTCACGCGCGCCGCTGCGTTCTAGCAAAGTGATGATCAGGAAATAGCCGAAACCACCAATGCCGATCCCCAGCGCAGTGGCTCCTCCCCCAGCCTCGGCATAGGCAACGGCGACGAGGTCGGTGCTGACGGCCGAAATCACGGCGCCGGCGCCAAATGCCATCAGCGAACCGACTACCGCAGCTCGCGTGA
>JAEMTR010000245.1 GCA_016462245.1 Solirubrobacteraceae bacterium | reverse complement strand
GTTGGTAGCACCAAGCTCAGCTTCGACACGTCAACGCTGAAGCTTCCGTTGCTGGGGCGATACATCGGCACCTGAAATGGTGTCTTCGCAGTGAAGTCAGAACCGAGCAGCTCGAGCCGAACCTGATGTCCGCTTTGAACGCGGTAGCCGTTTCCACTGAGCAGCCAGTGAATCGTTCCCTCTTGGTTTGCCGTCAATCTCCGTACGCCCCGCGAGATCAAGCGCTGCTGACCGTCGGGGTCGATGTCCCAAAGTCGCGCTGCTAGCTGCGCATAGGTTCCTTTGACGGCAACTGTTGCGCGAATCGCCGGTAGGCCAAGCAGCGTGAACGGCCGCTTCGCCTCCACTGTGTAATAGGCGGCGCCGGCGCTGGTCGTCTTCGGCACCGTCAAGCAGGCGTCCGTTGTTCCGAGAATAAATGTGAACTGAGAGCCGAGAGCTGCGTCGGAGTCAGCCGAAAGCACCGTCTGCTTCGCGGCGCTCGACGCGCGCACGGCCCCAGGGCTGAGCGCCCTCCAACTCGACGCTCTGTAGGGGCCACCGGCGGGGGGAACAACGGCCGGGGGTGGTTTTTGAGTTGGGGCAGGGCAGGTTTGCGTCATCACCGACACGCTCCCCGGCGCCAGTGGCTTGCCTCGTCCGCGCAGCCAATAATCAAAGAAGGCTGACCCTTGGGCGTTGAACTGCGTGAATGTGTTGAGCTTATTTGAGCCTCGCGGATGCCCTAAATCGCCGAACTGCAGCGCAACCTGCGCCTTCGGGTTCCTTGAGCGGGCGATGTTGTAAGCGCGAAGTGCCTCGCGCGGCGGGAAGAGCTCATCGGCGAAACCATTTTGGAGCAGCAGCGGCGCTGGCGAGCCAGAGAGGTCTGTGATTGAGGAATAGCGCGAGAGATTGGTGACCACGCCCTGGATTTCGGTCCCATAGGGCTCTCCGGCGGCGAAGAGTTTGCTCCACCCGATCGGATCGACCTGCGGGTCGGCACCTTCAGGCGCCATGTAGTCAGCGCCCAGCAGCAGCGGTAGCACTTTGCTTTCCGTCAGCGCACCAAGCGGTGTGCCAACCGGCGCGGCCCGCTCGGCGGCGACGCCCTTCGCTGTGTTGTCGAAGTACCCCGCCGGCACCAACGACCAAGCCAAGTTCGACCATTCGCCGCGCGGCCACGCTGCCCTAATCGACAGCGGCTGACCCTTCGGTGAGCGCCAGGGGACGAGCTTGCCGTCGGTCGTTCTGACGCGATTCTTAAGCCAACCGAGCTGGAGCGACTGGCCTCCACCCCACGAGAATCCGGTCACGCCGATCGCACCGCGCTGCGCAATACCGCCGTCGACGAGCTTGCCGATCATCGTTTGGGCATCACGGATTTCGTATCGCTGGTCGGCCATGTGAAACCAACCACGGTCACACTCAGGCGAGGTTCGCGACCCGACGACGCCACATGAGTTTCCGAAGCCGCGGTGCGAGTAGTTGACAACCGCGTAGCCCCGCTGGGCAAAGTAGATGTTGTTGTAGTGGTAGGTGCTGGTGATTAGCTCGCCGGCTGCGTTGAGCACTCCGCCCGCATTGGTGGCCTCGAAAGTTGCTTTGCTGCCGCCAAATCCATGCAGCATCACGACCAGTGGCCACGGCCCGTTGCCCGTCGTCGGCAGCGTCACGTCAGCGTCGATCGGAAGGCCATCCCAGCTTGGGACGCGCTCGGTCAGCGTCGACGTGGGACAGAAGCGCACACCATTCTGCGCCGTGCAGTCATGACCGAACGGCGTCGGCGCGGCGATCGCGCTAGCCGATAGCGCCAGCGAAATGAACACTCCACAGACACAAGCCGCCGAGGCAGAAATCACCCTCAAATTCATCAGGCGCCGACGCTACCACTTATCCCCAAGCCCACGCTGCACTTCACAAAAATACCCGCCAGCACGGTGCAAATCGTCGATCAACGCCGTTGAGAGGCTGGCGGACGGCAATCCGCCGTCAATCCAAGATCAACGCAGTTGAGAGG
>JAEMTR010000071.1 GCA_016462245.1 Solirubrobacteraceae bacterium | reverse complement strand
GCCCAGTTACTGCCGAGGCGCAGCTAGCCGCCTTCGCAGTTCCAATTGGAGACGGCGAGTACCCCGGCCCGTACGCCTATCGCCAAGGCAAACCGATGCGGCCAGACACGGCGCTGGCCTTCGACCGGATGGCGACGGCGGCGCGCCGCGCCGGCCATTCTTTGATTGTCACCAGCGGCTACCGCTCAAACGCCGAGCAGGCGCAGCTCTTCGCCGCCCACCCCGACCCGAAGTGGGTTGCTCCGCCGGGCCAGTCGCTGCACCGGCTTGGAACCGAGCTCGATCTTGGCCCGCCCGCCGCCTATCGCTGGTTAGCAGCGAACGGCAAGCGGTTCGGTTTCGTCCAGCGATATTCGTGGGAGCCTTGGCACTACGGCTTGATCTCTAATCCAGGCAGCGCCTCGGTCGGCTTCGCCCCGCCCGGGGCTGGCGCTGCCAGCGCCGTCCCGAGCTTCGTGCCGGCCGCTTACCGCGAGCCGCTGCGCCGCGCCGCTTCGCGCTGGTCGGTAGGCGCGGCGCTGCTGGCGGCGCAGCTCCAGCAGGAGTCTGGTTTCAACCCGCGCTCGGTCTCCAGCGCTGGCGCCCAGGGGATCGCCCAGTTCATGCCGGGGACGGCGCGCAGCTACGGCCTCAGTGACCCGTTCGACGCACCGGCCGCGATCAACGCTCAGGCTCACCTGATGCACGACCTGCTGCGCCGCTTCGCCTCCGTGCCGCTGGCCCTGGCTGCGTACAACGCTGGCCCCGGTCGCGTCGCCACCTGCTGGTGCGTGCCGCCGATCGCCGAGACGCAGGCCTATGTCGCGCGGATCGTCGCGATTGCGCGCGGCGCTGGCGTGACGGCTGGCGCTGGCGAGCCGCCGGTAAGGCTGATCCGCTGAGCTTTACGGCAGACTAAGCAGAAGATGGCTCCCTTCCGCTACAAGCTGCGCGTCCGCTTCAACGAGTGCGACCCGCAGAGCGTTGCCTTCAACGCCAACTACCTCACCTACATCGACATCGCGATCACCGATCTCTATCGCCAGCACTTCGACGACTCCTACGCCGAGGTGATGGAGAGCAACGGCGTTGACGTTGTTGTCGCTGAGGCCAATCTCAAGTTCCTCGCGCCAGCACGCTTTGATCAGGAGATTGAGGTCGCGCTTACGATTGAACGGCTTGGGAACACGAGCATGGAAGCGTCAGCAGTGATCTGCTGCGAAGGAGCGGAGCTCGTAACTGCTGAGCTTCGTTACGTCTTCGTTGACATCGCGAGCTGGAAGAAGACGCCGATCCCCGATCAGATCCGCGAGACGATGGCCAAGTTCGGCCCGGCCTAGCTCGCCGCGCGGGGCTTTCAGCACCGACCCGAGCTGGCGCGAGGCCGTGCCGCCTCGTGGTAGCTTGGCGCCGGAGGGTTAAAACGTCGCCTGTCGAGCAGGCGCAAAGGGGGAGTCTTGAACAAGCTAGTCGCAACATTTGCGCTCACCGCCTGCAGCGTCATGGCGCTTAGCGGCGTCGCCAGCGCGAAGGCGAGCTGCGAACCGTTCGACACGCGCGACTGCCTGCTGCCGTTCCCCAGCAACCACTTCACGACCCCTCAGCGTGGTTCGGCGACCGGCTTGAGGCTCAACTTCAACGCTGCTGTCTTCCCGAAGAATGTCGGCGGGGTTTCGTCTTTTACGCCCGACCTAAACAACAACGACGGCTTCAGCCCCGGCGCGGCGATCATGACTTACGTTGATCGAATTAGCCTCGAGCGCAGCGGGGCAGTCCCAATCACCGACATCGGCAGTTACAGCGCCGCCAATGCGCCGATCGTCCTCGTTGACGCTAAGACCGGCAAGCGTCAGCCAATCTGGGTCGAGCTCGACGCAAATCCCGACAACGAGGCCGACGGGAGCTACCTCGTGATGATTCGGCCGGCGCGCAACCTGCCGGAAGGGCGTCGCTACATCGTCGCGCTGCGCAACTTGAAGGACGGATCGGGCGCCACAATCCCGGCCGGCGCAGCATTCGCGTCGGTGCGAGACGGCAAAGCAAGCGGAGCGCTGGCGGCCCGTGCGCGCCGAATGAAGCCTGATTTTGACCTTCTTGGACGGATCGGCATCAAGCGTTCAACGCTCTACCTAGCTTGGGACTTCACGGTTGTCAGCCAGACGAACCTGACCGAGCGAGCGCTCGCGATCCGCAACGCCAGCTTCGCTGCGCTAGGGGATAAGAACCTTGCCGATCAGAAGGTCGCCGGCCGCTCGCCCAAGTTCCAGATCGACAAGACGATCAATTTCACCGAGCAGCAGAACTCTGTGCAGATGCGCCAGCTAGAAGGAACGATGACCGTCCCCTGCTACCTGAGCACGCCAGATTGCGCGCCAGGGGGCAGCTTCCGCTATCAGCCGCGCAAGGCGGGCAAGTTCAACTGGATTCCGCGGCAGCAAGGGACGATGGAAGCGAAGTTCGTCTGTGGGATCCCTCGATCGGCGCTAGAAAAGCCCGCTCGACCGGTGATCTACGGCCATGGTTTGCTCGGATCAGCGAGGGAAGCCTTGGGCGATAAGAATCAGTTCTTCGGCAATAAGCACGGGATTCTTTTCTGCGCAACCGATGAGATCGGAATGGCTGGCGGCGACGCCGGCAACGCGATCAGGCTGCTCGGCGACATGTCGCTCTTCGCCTCTTTCCCCGACCGTCTTCAGCAAGGGCTTCTGAACGGACTGATGCTCGGGCGCTTGATGATCCACGCCGAAGGGCTCGGCTCGCACCCGTCGCTGCGTTCGATCCCGGGGGCCTCAGGCCGGACCTTGATCGACCGCTCGAAGCTGGCCTTCAACGGCAACAGTCAGGGAGGCATTCTGGGGCCTGCGATCACTGCCCTTGCCCCCGACTTCACGCGCGCAGTTCTTGGCGTGCCTGGCATCAACTACTCGCTACTGCTTCCGCGCAGCATTGATTTTGACGAGTACTCCGACGGCTTCTTCAGGCCGTCCTACCCAAACCGGCTCAAGCGACTAATAATCCTCGCCGCCGTTCAGAACCTCTGGGACAGAGGCGAAGGCAACGGTTACGCGCTGCACGCAACCGATGATCCTCTTCCGGGAACTCCAAAGCACCAAGTGCTGTTGGAGGCCGTCGTCGGCGACCACCAGGTTGCTCAGGTCGCGGCCGAGAACCTCGCGCGGACGGTTGGCGCCGTAGGCCGCAGGCCTGCCTACAACAGCGGCCGCAGCTTCGACAAGGTGCCGTTCTGGGGGATTCGCAGCACAGGCAAGAGCAGCGATTCGCGGCTCGTGATTTTTGACAGCGGCCCGATCCGCCAGTTTGAAGGGGCGACGATTGGTACCAACGTGCCACCACTTACAAACACGCCTCCGCGCGCGGGTCAGGATCCCCACGGCCTCTTTGACCTCTCGCGCGGCCAGCAGGCAGCGGACTTCTTCGATGGTCGCTTCACCGACGTCTGCCCGCTCCAGCAGGCATGTCGTCTTTCGGTCTGGCCTTACTGACCGAAGCTCGCTGGCGATCCGTTGCTAGCCGGCGGCGGCGAGCTCGACGGGGATTCCGTTGAGCACCGCTGTGCCGGAGATCTCATCGACGCGCTCGCTGTCGCCGAGCAGGTTCACGTTGGCGCCGGCGTGGGCGCTGGCGACGTTGATCTCGGTTCCTTCGCCGTCGTGGCCCCAGCCGTGGGGGACGGAGACGACGCCGGGCATCATCGCCTCGCTGTGGACGGCGGTCAGCTCAATCGAGCCTCGGGCCGAACTGAGCACTGCGCGCTGCCCGTCGGCTACGCCGCAGCGCTCAGCGTCATCAGGGTTAACGAGCACGGTGCAGCCCTCGGGGCCTGAGACGAGCTTCGGAACGTTGTGCATCCAAGAGTTGTTTGAGCGCAGCTGGCGGCGGCCGATCAGCAGCAGACCGTTGCCATTTGCCGGCGCGCCTTCGAGCTCGGCGCGAAGGCGTGGAACGTCGGCGATGATCTCCGGCGGCGCAAGCTCAACGAGGCCGCTCGAGGTGCGTAGCGACTCAGGGATCCGCGGCTGCAGCGGGCCAAGGTCGATCCCGTGAGGGCTGGCCTCAAGTTTTGCCAGCGTTAGTCCGTCAGGGTCGGCGCCAAAGCCCTCGCCGTAAGGGCCGCAGCGAAGCATGATGTCGAGCAGCCGCTCAGGGCCAACGCGGTCGCTTACCGCTGCGACCAGCTCGGCCGGATCGCGGCCGGCGACCGGCGAAGTTTCGCTGCGCGTCTCGCGGCCGGCCAGCTCGAGTGCAAAGAAGTCGTCGATCGCGTCTATGTCGGCGGTCGCGCCGGCGCCGCTGGCAATCGCGGTAAGTCGCAGCAGAATCTCCCACTCGTCGAGCATCCCTTCCGCTGGCTCGAAGACCGGCGGCGAGTAGTTGGCGAAGTTGCGGATCGCGAAGACGGTGAAGACGAGGTCGAAGTGTGAATGCTCAAGCGCTGAGAGGGCAGGGAGGATCACGTGCGCGTGGCGCGATGTTTCGTTGCGGTAGATGTCGATGCTGATCATCAGCTCGAGCGTGTCCAGCGCCTTCGCAAGACGGTCGCCGTTCGGCGTCGAGAGCACCGGGTTGCCGCCGATCGTGATCAGCGAGCGGATCTGGCCCTCGCCGGGGGTTTCGATCTCCTCGGCAAGGCAGTTGACGGGAAGCTCGCCGAGCACTTCGCCTCGGCCTTTGGCGCGCGTCGCCCAGCGGTGGATCTTCATTCCGCGGCCGCTGCCCGGCTGGCCTTGCGTGTTTGGCGTGCCGGCCGGCGGCTTCGGGAACATCACTCCGCCGGGGCGGTCGAGGTTGCCGGTCAGCGTGTTGATCACGTCGATCAGCCAGCTCGTGACGGTGCCGAAGGGCTGCGTTGTCGTGCCGATGCGGCCGTAGACGGCGGCGCTCGGCGCGGCCGCCAGCTCGCGCGCGATCCGGCGGATCGTTTCAGCCTCGATGCCGCAACTCGCAGCGACGGCCTCAGGAGTGAACGGTTGAGCCGCCTGCTCAACCTCTTCAACGCCGCTGAGCAGCCCATCAAGGTGATCACCCGGCGCCACTAGTCCTTCCTCAAACAGCGTGTTGACGATTGCGAAGCAGAGCAGCGCGTCGCCACCGGGGCGGATGAAGTGATGCTCGTCGGCGGCCTCGGCGGTGCGTGAGCGGCGCGGGTCGATCACGACGACCTTGCCACCGCGCTCGCCGATCTTCTTCATCCGGCCACGGAAGTCGGGCGCCGTCATCAGCGAGCCGTTCGACACGAGCGGGTCGGCGCCAAGAATCAGCAGGTAGTCGGTGCGGTCGATGTCGGGGATCGAGATGCTCAGCGAGGTGCCGAACATCAGGCCGCAGGCAACCTGCTTTGGCGCTTGGTCAACGCTGCTGGCGGAGAAGATGTTGCGCGTGCCGATCGCTTTCAGCATCGGCCGCCCGTAGATCAGCCCGCTGAGCGAATGGGCGACCGGGTTGCCGAGGTAGGCGGAGAACGCTTGGCGGCCTGATTCGGCGTCGATCTGCTTGAAGCGCTCGTCGATAAAGGCAAAGGCTTCGTCCCAGCTGCAGGGCGCAAGTTCGCCATCTTCGCCGCGCATCATTGGCGTGCGCAGGCGGTCTGGGTCGTCGTGGAGTACGCCAATGTTGGCGCCCTTCGGGCAGATGAAACCGTGGCTTAAGACGTCGTCTTTGTCGCCGCGTACCTTCGTCACTTTGCCTTCCTCAATCGTCAGTTCGAGGCCGCAGGTCGCTTCGCAGAGTGGGCAGGTACGGAAAGCGGTTGTTGCCATCTGCTCACCCTATAGGCGCGGCGCTCTTATCCTCACCTAAGTGGCCGAGAAGAAGCAGACGAGCGAACGCGAAGAGCGCCTGCGCGAGCAGCGCCTTGCGCTGCCGGACGGGCCTGGCGTTTACCTCTTCAAGAACGCCGACGATGAGGTGATCTACGTCGGCAAGTCGCTCTCGCTGCGCAAGCGCGTCAGCAGTCACTTCAGCTCGCCGGTAACGCGTGGTGGCGTGCGGATGGTCGATTCAATTGAGGCGATCGACTTCATCCTGCTCAGCTCCGACGCCGAAGCGCTGCTGACCGAGCAGACGCTTATTACGCGCCACGAGCCCCGCTTCAACGTCCAGCTGCGCGATGACAAGAGCTACCCCTTCATCGCCGTTTCTACCGATGAGCAGTTCCCGCGGATCTATTTGACGCGCGAACGGCGCCGCAGTGGCCGCGTCTACTTCGGCCCCTACTCCAATCCACGCCGCGCGCGAAGCACCGTTGAGGTGCTGCAGAAGGTCTTCCAGATTCGTTCCTGCCGCGACGCCGAGCCGGGTAGGAGGACCGGTTCACCGTGCCTCGATTACCACATCGAACGTTGCGAGGCACCATGCGTTGACTACGTAACTGAGCAGCACTACCGCAAGAACGTCGACGGTGTGATCGCCTTCCTCTCCGGCAACTACCGCGAAATTGAAGATCAGCTTGAAGCACGGATGAAAGCCGCCGCAGCGGCGCACGAATATGAGCGCGCGGCCGCTGAGCGCAACCGGCTCAACGCGATCCGCTCGTTGCTCGAAAGTCAGGGAGTCGTCAATGAGGCGGCAGGCTCGTTCGACGCGATTGCCGTCGCCGCCGACGGCGCAGAAGCCAACGCGCAGGTCTTTCAGGTTCGCGACGGCGTGCTGGCCGACCGCCAATCTTTCTACCTCGACAACCCCGGCGAGCTTCAGAGCGGCGAGGTAGCGGCCGAGTTCATCGCCCAGTACTACTCCGGCCGCCCTGGCGTTCCTTCGCAGATAATCGTTCAGCAGCAGTTTGCGCAGGCCGAGCGCGGGGCGCTCGCTGAGATGCTCGCCGAGCGGCGTGGGGCGGGGGTTGAGATTCGCGCCGCCGAGCGCGGCGCCAAGCGCCGCATCCTTGAGCTGGCGGAGCGCAACGCGGCGCTGGCGCTCGATCATGAGCGACTGCGCAACGAACAGACGCGCCGCCGCCGCATTGAGTCGCTTGATCAGCTGCAGCGCGAACTGAAACTCGAATCGCTACCGATGCGGATCGAATGCTTCGACATCTCGAACCTAATGGGAACGCACACCGTCGCCTCGATGGTCGTCTTCGAATCGGCGGCGGCGAAGAAGGCCGACTACCGCCGCTTCACGATCCGCTCGCTCGAAGACGGTCAACCCGATGACTTCGCGGCGATGCGCGAAGTGCTCGAGCGGCGAATCAACGCCTGGGAAAGCCAGGCCGATCTGTCACCACACGACCCGGCCTATAA
>JAEMTR010000070.1 GCA_016462245.1 Solirubrobacteraceae bacterium | reverse complement strand
CAGTTTGAGCTGAACGTGCGGATTCCGCTGATCGGCCGCAACCTGATCCAGTCGATCCACCTTCTGACGACAAGCTCGACAATGTTCGCTGAGAAGTGCATCGACGGAATCAAGCCGAATAAAGCCGGCACTGCAGCCTCAGCGGGCTCAACGCTGGCTGTCGCGACGGCGCTCAACGGAGCGATCGGTTACGACAAGGCAGCGGCAATCGTCAAGCAGGCGACCGCTACCGGCCAGCCGCTGCGCGAGGTTGCGCTAGAGCACGGCGTTGACGCCAAGCTCTACGACAAGACGATCAACCTGCGCGTAATCGCCGCCGGCAACGAAGAGGTTTAAGCGCGGCGGGCACGATCTGGGCTTGAGCGACGGTGAGCCGGCGGCGCGTCCCTACGACTGGCTGGAACCGTCGATCTGATCGCTTGGCGCTCGCGAGGAGACGATCTCGCTGGGGAGCAGGAACTGAGCGCTGTATTCGCGCGTGATCTGCTCAAAGCGGAGTTCGTCGAGCAGCGATGTGACGCGGATTCCACGGCAGTTACCGGTCAGCGGCAGGCCACTGCCATAGAGGTGATCGCCGAGGCGGTGGCGTGGGCGTTCGCCGGGGGTCACGTGGCACAGCACTAGGCGGCCGCCGGGGCGCAGGACCCGATCAAACTCACGCAAGGCCCGGCGAATGTCGTCCCACGGCAGGATGTCGAGCACGTAGATGCTGTAAACGACGTCGAACGAGTCGTCAACAAACGGTAAATCGCAGGCTCCTGCACGCAAGACCTCGGCGTTCGTGATGTCAGCCGCGGCAAGCCTGCGGCGAGTTTCGTGGATCATGCCATCGGCGAGGTCGACACCCACGATCCGACCTGACGGATTGGCTAAGGCAGACTCCACCAGTTGGCTGCCCGCGCCGACGCCGACCTCCAGAACGGCGTCACCATCGGCGACCCCACACAACTCCTGCACTCGTGAGCGGGCTCGTGAGTCGACCAACCGGCCCCACGTTTCGAATAAACCACCCACCCGAGAGTAGAACCCGACGACCTCCCCCGGCGGCCGCGCCACTTCGCGTGCCTCGGCTAGGTCGGCAACTTCACGAGCAGTTTCTTCGCTCGAGCTTGGCGGTTTAGCGGGTGTCGATCGACCTGACGGCACTCGAGATAAGGTACACCGTGTAGTGGCTTTGCAAAGGCCTCTGCGTTACTCCGTCGGTAACGAAGAAAGCTAAGCGGGCTGGCGCGCCGCCCTGCAGCGTGCCGTACCTTGGAGTTATGAAGAATCCCGCGACTGTGAGCGCATTCTTTGCGATCGTCGTGGCCGCGGGTCTCGCTCTGCCAGTCGGCGGTACAGCCGTTGCCGCCCCTTTCGGCGCGCCGCCGATGCTGCTGCCCGCGGGCGACGCCGCGAAGGCTGGCGTGAGTAATTGGATTGTCGGCGCCCGCCGCGGAGCAGAGAGCGCAGCGATCGCGGCCCGCTTCAATGCGCGCCGGATTCCTGGCCTGCCAGCCTTTACCGTTTCGCGCGTAGAGGCCCGCCAACTGGCGCGCTCACTGGCGGCAGCGGAACTGCTGACCTGGGCCGAGCCCGATATTCGCGCCCAGCGGCAGAGCGCCTTCGAAGGAGAGCTAAACAGTTGGGCACGGGTCGCAGTTGTGCCCGCCGACTTCGCCTGGCCGGCTCCAGGCGGCGTCGCCGTCGCCGTGATCGACGACCGAGTCGACAGCTCCGTCAGCGATCTCAATCAGCAGACCAAGTACCTGAATGAAGGCAGGGTTGAGGATGCACACGGAACGATGGTCGCTTCAACGATCAGCGCCGTCGTTGGTCGCGGCCCGGTTGTCGGCGTCTTCCCCGGCACGCCGATCCTCTCCTACGGGCTGACCAGCTTCAGCTGCGCCGAGATCGCCAGAGGGATTGACAAGGCGATCGCGGCTGGCGCGCGCGTGATCAACATGAGCCTTGGGACCGAGGAGCCATGCTTCACGATGAACGCGGCAATCCAGCGCGCCTTCGCCAAGGACGTGCTCTCGGTCGCTTCGGCCGGTAATGAGTTCGACGAAGGAAATCCAACCGAGTACCCGGCAGCGTTCCCGCATGTTGTCAGCGTCGCCGCGACAGACTCACAAGGCAGAGTCAGCGAGTTCAGCAACGCCAACGCAGCGGTCGACGTATCGGCCCCAGGCGTTGACGTGCCGGTTGATGTGCCACTGCGCTTCGACACCGAAGACGACGACTACGACGGCGTGACGACGGCCAGCGGCACCAGCTTCTCATCGCCGATTACGGCAGGCGCGGCGGCTTGGATCGCTGCCGCACGCCCAGATCTAAAGGCCGGCCAGATTGCCGACCTGCTGAAGAAGGGCGCCAAAGAGATCGCACCGAAGGGCTACGACCGCGACTCTGGCTGGGGCCTGATTAACATTCCGGCCTCGCTGGCGCTACCGGCGCCGACGCTTGATCCACAGGAACCAAACGATTCGATCTCGCTCGTCGACGGAACGGCGCTCGGCGCGAAGGCGGGGCTGCTCTGGAACGGTGGCAACGGCGTTTCACTCTTCGCGAAGATCGACCAGGTAAAAGATCCGCTTGACGTCTACCGAATCAGAATTCCGGCTCGCAGCGCTGCGAAGATCAGTCTGACTCCGAAGTTCGGCAGCGTAGACCTCGCCGTTTACTCCAGCAGCGCTAAGTCGGCCAGCGGATCTCGCTACCGCGTTGCTTACTCAAAGAAGAGCGGAACCGCGGTTGAGCGGGTAACTGTTAGGAACTCGGCAGCCACGGCGAAGAGCTTCTATCTAGTCGTCAGTGACAACGACACGAAGCTACTCAACGCCGAGTACACGCTGCGCGTCGGGCGATAGAGATTCAGTCGGCGACGTTGATCGCGATGTACTTCGTTGAGAGGTACTCGTCGATCCCTTCGTGGCCGCCTTCGCGCCCGTAGCCAGACTGCTTGACGCCACCGAACGGCGCGCCAGCATTGCTGACCATCCCCTGGTTGAGGCCGATCATTCCCGTTTCGAGACCCTCAATTACGCGCAGCCCGCGCGCGATGTCGCGCGTGAAGAGATAGGCGACGAGCCCGTACTCGGTTGCGTTGGCGGCGGCGATCGCCTCCGCCTCGGTGGCAAAAGTACGGATCGGAGCGACCGGGCCGAAGATCTCCTCGCGGAGAATCCTCGAGTCATCGGCGACGTCGGTCAGAACGGTCGGCTCAAAGAAATGCCCATCGCCCTCGATCGGCGCGCCGCCGCAGAGCACCTTCGCTCCGCCGGCAACTGCGTCGTCAACGAGCTCTTTGACCGAAGCGACCGCCACCTCGTCGATTAGCGGGCCGGCCTGGGAATCCGGCTCGGTGCCGCGCGCGACGACCATCGACCCCATCCGCTCTGCGAGTCGCTGCGCAAACTCGTCGGCGATCGAGTCTTGGACGAGAATCCGATTGGCGCTGGTGCAGGCCTCGCCGCCGTTGCGCATCTTCGCCACCATCGCTCCATCGAGCGCGACTTCAAGATCGGCGTCGTCGAAGACGATCAGTGGAGCGTTGCCGCCGAGCTCCATCGAGACGCGCAGGATCTGCTCGGCCGACTGAGCGATCAGCTGCTTGCCGACCGCCGTTGAGCCTGTGAAGGAGAGCTTGCGCAGCCGGGGGTCGGCGATCAGCGGCGCCATCAGTGAGCCGGAGCTAGAGCCGCAGACGACGTTGAGCACGCCGGCCGGAAGGCCCGCATCTTCAAAGATCTGCGCCATAGCGAGCATCGAGAGCGGCGTCTGCTTGGCAGGCTTTACGACGACCGTGCAGCCGGCCGCAATCGCCGGGCCAACCTTGCGCGTGCCCATCGCGAGCGGGAAGTTCCAAGGCGTGATGAAGAGGCAAGGGCCAACCGCTTGGCGCATCGTCAGCACGCGGCTGCCGCCATTCTCGGCCGTCTGGAAGCGGCCGTTTATCCGCACCGCCTCCTCGGCGTACCAGCGCAGGTAGGAGGCCGCGTAGGCAACCTCGCCGCGGGCCTCGGCCAGCGGCTTGCCCATCTCCAAGGTCATGATCAGCGCGAGGTGCTCGGTGCGCTCGGTCATCAGCTCGTAGGCACGGCGTAGAATCTCGCCGCGCTCGCGTGGAGCCGTCAAGCGGAAGCTGGCGAAAGCCTCGTCGGCGGCGGCCAACGCTGCCTCGGCGTCCTCGGGCGTTGCGTCAGCTACTTCAACCAGAGTCTCCCCTGTCGCCGGGTCCTCAACGGCCATCGTCGCGCCGCCGCTGGCGTCGCGCCACTGACCACCAATAAAGAGGCGCCGCTCGACAGTTTCGAGGGCTGAACTTTCGTCTTGCGCGCTCAACGTTGTCATCGATCGAGATTAGCGAGCCGCGAGCGGCGGCGCGAGTTTCGTGGCTCCTCCCTAGGTGAACATTCGAGCCAGCGACTCGGCTACGCAGACAGGCTTCTCGCCGCCTTCGGTCTCAAAGGTCTGCGTGACCATCATCTGCACGCCGCCGGGAACGTCCTCAACTGAGCTGAGTGTTGCGCGCATCCGAACCTTGGCGCCAACCATCAGCGGGGCCGGGAAGCGAACCTTCTGGTAGCCGTAGTTGACGGCGAAGACGAAGCCTTCGACAGCCATCACCTCGTAGGTGAACTTTGGCCCGAGCGAGAGTGTGAAGAGGCCGTGGGCGATCGTGCCGCCAAAGGGAGTCTCTTTCGCTTTTTCCGGATCAACGTGAATCCACTGGTGGTCGCCGGTTACCTCGGCAAACTCGTTGATCGCCTCCTGCGTCACCTCGTACCACTCGCTAACGCCAAGCTCTGTGCCGACTGCGGCCTTCATTTCATCTACACCTTTGAGTGTGGCCATCTGCGCTCCTCTTGGTTCCGAATGAATAGTTGGTCTAAAGCCTACGCACGCGCAGCAAAAAAGTCGGCGTCCTGCTCGCCTAGTGGAGTTGAGGGCGGCTCAGCAGCGATGTACTCGAGCGCCAAACGGCCCCAATCACCGCCGGCGCGCAGCTCGCCGAGAACGCTAAAAAGCAGCCCTTCCATGCGCCGCATCAGTAGCGCCTCGGGCGGCAGCGTCTGTTTGCGCATGTAGTCGTAGTGCGGTGAGCGGGGTGAGCTTCCAACCTCGATTGCGTTGCGCACGTACTCCGGGCTGAGCCTGCGATAGCCGGTCGTGAAGTACCACTCGCCAGCGTTCTGCAGCTGCTCGAGCACGCGCTCGGGATGAAACTCGTCGGGCTGGGGTAGATAACCGAGCTCAGAGAGCCAGCGGTGCGTCTGCTCAGCGTCGCCTTCGATCACGGAGCGCGCCAAAGCCCGCTCGCCGTCGAGGTACTGCTCGGGCACGCGGCGAATCAACCCGAAGTCGAGGAAGCAGACGCGGCCGTCGTCGCAGAAGATGTAGTTGCCGGGGTGGGGATCACCAAGCGCGAGCCGTTCGCGCATCAGCAGACCGAAGAAGAAGCGGAAGGCGATCTCACCGGCTAAGTCGCGCTCCTCGTCGCTGCGCTCCTTCAGCTGCGCAAAGCTCTGCCCTTCGACGTACTCGCTGACGAGCACGCGGCGGGTTGAGAGCGAGCCGAAGATCGCTGGAATGCGCACGAACGGGTGGCCGCGGTAAGCGCGCGCGATCTGGCGCTGATTGGCGGCCTCGAGCTCGTAGTCGAGCTCTTCGATGATCCGCTCGCGCAGCTCGGCCAGCAAAGCCTTAGCGTCGATCCCGGGAGCGAGGCGCTTGAGCAGCGGCACCAGCATCTGCACGTTGCGCATGTCGGTCTCGACCGCCTCGGCAACGCCGGGGTACTGAACCTTGACCGCCACCTCGTCGCCGTCGTGGGTTGTGGCGCGGTAGACCTGCCCGATCGAGGCGGCGGCGATCGGTTCCTCGTCAAAGCTGGCGAAGACTGCGCTGATCGGCTCGCCAAAGTCGGCTTCGACGACCTTCTTCATATCTTTGAAGGCGACCTGCGGCGCGCTGTCGCGAAGCTGAGCGAGGCGCTCTTTGAACTCTTCGCGGTCGCCCTCGGGGATCAGCTCAAAGTCAACGGTTGAGAGGACTTGGCCGATCTTCATCGCCGCGCCCTTCATCTGGCCGAGCTGCTTGACGAGCTGGTCGGCGAGGTCGAAGGCGCGCGCCTGCGTGGCCTCGTCGGCGCGCTCCTCGGTGCGGAGGCGGTTGATCGCGCTGGTCGCGGCCCACTTTGCGCTCTGGCCACCGACGAGCGAGCCAAACTTGGCTGTGCGCGCCAGCCTTGAGCTGGGCAGCTTGCTGGTTTCGTTGATGTCGTCTTGCTCTTCTTCAGCCATTGGCATTGCGACCGGGATACGGGCAGCCGGCGCGCCGGTATCACGGTAGCCTGCCGCCCGTGGCCGCTCCACTGCTTGCTGTTGACACGCCGTCGCTGCTCTACCGCGCCTTCTTCGCGCTGCCGAAATCGATCAAGGGTGCCGACGGCAAGCCGGTAAACGCACTGCTGGGGACGGCGAACATGCTGCTGCAAGCGGTCGCTGATTACAGCCCGCGCGCGGTCGTCTGCTGTTTCGGCGCCGAGGCCGGTGCCTACCGCGTGAAGGCCTTTCCCTCCTACCACGCCGACCGCCCGCCGATGCCGCCGGAGCTTGAGCACCAGTGGGAGCTTGCGCCCGGCTTCCTCGCCGCCTGCGGCTGGAGTTCGCTCGACGCGGCAGAACTTGAGGCCGACGACCTGCTCGGCTCGCTGGCCGCGCTGGAGAGTAAGGCTGGCGGTAAAACGCTGATCTTCAGCGGCGACCGCGACATGTTCCAATGCGCCTCAAAGCAGGTCACGGTGCTCTACCCGTCGCGCGGCGGGCCGCAGCTGATCGGAGCGGCCGAAGTGCGCGAGCGCAGCGGCGTCGACCCAGCGCAGATCCCCGACCTGATCGCGCTGCGCGGCGACCCGTCAGATGGAATCCCGGGAGCGAAAGGGATCGGTGAGAAAGGTGCAGCGCTGTTACTGGAGCAGTACGGCTCGCTAGAGGCCGTGCTGGCAGCGGCCGAGGATTCAGCCAGCGAGATGACGGCGCGCACGCGCGCCGCCCTAACCGATGACCCCGAGCTACTTCGCTCCTTCAAAGCGATGGCGACGCTACAGACGATCAAATTGAAGCGGCCGAAGGACGCCCCGCTCTCGGCCGATCGCGGCGCCGGGGCAGCGCGCGCGCTGGGGATGAAGCGGCTCGCCGAGCGGCTCGAGAAGGCCTCCGCGACTAGGGCGTGAAGTTGACCGTGATTACGTC
>JAEMTR010000244.1 GCA_016462245.1 Solirubrobacteraceae bacterium | reverse complement strand
CCCTCAGGCTCGGACTCCGCGAGCGGCAGTAGGAGCGCGCCGCTGCGCACGCTCGGCGCCGCTTGGCGCAAGATTCCACTCGGTAACTCGGGCAGCTGGCTGCTGCGGCTCAAAGCCGGCAGCTACCGCAAAGGCGCGCCGGTCTACTGGGAGCGGCGCAACGGGCCAATCACGATTGAAAGCGTTGATGGCCGCGACGCTGCGCGGCTCGCAGGAATGAACGTCTACCGAGTGGGCGGACTCACGCTGCGCGGCGTACGACTCGACGACGGCGGCGATGTTTTCCACTGCGAGCTCTGCAAGCGGGTGCTGCTCGATCACGTGACGCTGCGCGGCGACGGCGCGCAGGAGACGATCAAAATCAACCAGTCGAGCGACGTGACTGTCGCCGATTCCGACGTTTCCGGTGCTGGCGACAACAACTTCGACGCCGTCGCCGTGCGGCGAATCAAACTGCTGCGCAACCACTTCCATGACGCCGTTGACTGGTGCGCCTACGCGAAGGGCGGCTCGACCGAGGTGATCGTACGAGGCAACCTCTTCTCGGAGTGCGGCACGGGAGGCTTCATCGCTGGGCAAGGGACAGGAATGCAGTTCATGGCCTCACCATTTACTCACTACGAAGCCAGCTCAGTGCTGATCGAAGGCAACAGCGTCCGTGACACCGAGGGCGCAGCGTTCGGCGTCAACGGCGGTGCCAACGTGCTGATTCGGCGCAACATTGCGACGCGGATCGGCGCCCGCTCGCACGTGCTCGAGGTCGGTTACGGCAGCCGCTCCTGCGACGGGCGGCCGGGCGACGCAGGTCGCAGCCGCTGTGCCAGCTACATCCGCGCCGGTGGCTGGGGCACGACGGTCGTTGACAACGGCGACAACTTCATTCGAATTCCAAACAGCAACGTGCTGATCTACGACAACGTGATCTCAAACCCTGTCAACGCTTCAAGCCAGTGGCAGGTCTTCTCGGTTGCCGGCGAGAGGCCGGGAGCCAGCGGCGGCGTGCCGAGCGGGCGGCGAGCCGATGATGGGCTAAGAATCGTCGGCAACGCGATCTACGACGGCGGCGCCGACCACGAACTCGGACTTGGCGACGGCAACTGCCGCAGCGGCTCGAGCTGCGCGCGATCGCGCGTGATCGCCGAGAATGAAATCAACGGCAGAACCCCAACCGTCACGCAGCGCAGCGACGGCTGGCTTGAAGTGACCGGCTGGGCCGCATCACTTCCTGCGCATACGCCGCCAGCGCCATCGCTCAGCGGCCGCGTATCGCCCGAGCCACAGCTCTGGCGCCGCTGGCCGTAGCCCGCCGCGACCTATCAGTGGCGAAAGTGGCGCTCGCCAGTAAAGACCATCGCCGCGCCGCGCTCGTTGGCGGCGGCGATTACTTCGTCGTCGCGGATTGAGCCGCCAGGCTGGATTAGCGCTGAGGCGCCGCCGTCGAGCGCGCCAATCACGCCGTCGGCGAAGGGGAAGAAGGCGTCGGAGGCGAGCACGATGCCGCTGCGGTCGGTGATCCAGTCGCGGCCGAGCGCGATCTTGACGGAGTCAACGCGGCTCATCTGACCGGCACCGATTCCAAGCGTCGCCTCGTCCCGAGCGGCGACGATCGCGTTCGATTTCACGTGGCGGCAGATCTGCCAAGCAAAGAGCAGGTCGCGCCATTCGTCCTCGCTCGGCGTCCGATCGCTGACGACCTCCAACTTCGAACGGTCGATGCTTACGCGGTCGCGCTCCTGAACGAGCAGGCCGCCGGCGACCGGCCGCAGCTCATGGCCGGCAGGCGCAGCGCCATCGTCAGGAGAGGAGAGAATCCGCAGCTTCTCCTTCGCAGAGAGAATCTCCAGCGCCGCCGGCTCATAGCCGGGCGCAATCAAAACCTCGATGAACTGTTCGCTTAACGCCGCCGCGGTCGCCTCGTCAACGACCCGGTTGAGCGCGATCACGCCGCCGTAAGCGCTGATTGGATCGCCGGCAAATGCCTTGCGGTAGGCCTCTAGAAGGTCCGAGCCGCGGGCC
>JAEMTR010000069.1 GCA_016462245.1 Solirubrobacteraceae bacterium | reverse complement strand
GCAACTTCATCTTCCGCACGCGCGAGTTCGAGCAGATGGAGATGGAGTTCTTCGTACCGCCGGCTGAGGCAGATAAGTGGTTCGAGTTTTGGAGCACCGAGCGCCAGCGCTGGTACACCGACCTCGGGATTCGCCCCGACCACCTCCAGCTTCGCGTCCACGAGCAGGACGAGCTGAGCCACTATTCGAGCGGCACGAGCGACATTGAGTACCTCTTCCCGATCGGTTGGTCGGAGCTTGAGGGGATCGCCAACCGCGGCGATTTCGACTTGAAGCAGCACACCGAGTTCTCAGGCGAGAAGCTCGAGTACTTCGACCAAGCAAGCGGCGAGAAGTATGTGCCGCACGTGATCGAGCCTGCCGCCGGCGCCGACCGCGCGACACTCGCCTTCCTCGTTGACGCCTACGACGAAGAGGAGGTCGAAGGTGACCTGCGCACCGTGCTGCGCCTCCACCCTCGGCTCGCGCCGGTCAAGGTCGCGGTTCTGCCGCTGGTCAAGAAGGACGGCCAGCCGGAGCTGGCGCGTGAAGCGTTCGAATCGCTGCGTGGGCTGATGACGACCGAGTACGACGAGGGCGGCTCGATCGGCAAGCGCTACCGCCGTCAGGATGAGATCGGCACGCCGTGGTGCGTGACGATCGACCACGACTCAATCGACGACCGCACCGTGACGATCCGCGAACGTGATTCGCTCTCGCAGGAACGGGTCGCGATCGATGATCTGCCAGCGCTGCTTTCAGCGAAGCTGGCAGCGCCTTGGCAGAGCCCGAAGCTGGCCTGAAGAAGCTCGTTACCACTGCGCCAATCGCTATGCTGCTGCTTTGACACTGTGTCAAAGCGCTAAAGCAACCAGTCGAGGAGACTTTTGATGGCCACCACTGCACCGCGCCCGGCAACTCGCCGCGCCGCCGACGACATCAGCTACACCGACCTCTACGAGCGCTGGGAGCGCGGCAACTGGTCGGCAACCGAGATCGACTTCAGCCAGGACAAGATCGACTGGGAAGAGAAGATGACCGACGCGCAGCGGCGCACGGCGATGTGGCTCTTTTCGCTCTTCTTCCACGGCGAAGACGCTGTCACCGACGGCCTCTCGCCCTACATCGACGCCGCCCCGCTTGAGGAGCAGAAGTACTTCATCGCGACGCAGCAGGTTGACGAGGCGCGCCACAGCGTCTTCTTCAACCGCTTCATGAACGAAGTCGTAGGCCTTGGCGACGGCAGCATTGCCGGCGGCATGAACGCCACATCAGGCCAGCTCAGCTGGGGTCACAAGATGATCTTCCAAGGCCTTGAGGACATGTGCGTGGCGCTGCGCGCCGACCAGTCGCCGCATCAGTTCGCACGCGCAATCACGCTCTACCACGTCCTGATTGAAGCCGCGCTCGCGCAGCCCGGCCAGCACGTGATCGAAGCCTTCCTCGAGGAGGAGGATCTGCTGCCCGGCTTCCGCTCAGGGATCGCCAACGTCGCGCTCGACGAGCAGCGACACATCGCCTTTGGCGTCAAAGTGCTCGCCGACCTCTACGACGCTGACCCGAAAGGCACCGAAACCGCCGTGCTCGACGTCCTCCGCGAAAACGGCGTCTACATCTCCGGCGTCGCGAAGCCTCCGAACTGGGACCAGAGCTACTTCGAAGCCTTCAACTACTCCTACGACGACCTCGGCCGCGACGGCGTCAAGGCGCTCGAGATGCGGCTGAAGGCGATCGGGATCAATCTTCACACCGTCGAGCGCTCGCCAATCGCTGTTGACTTGCCGCTAGATGAGCGAGCCCAGCGCGGCCGCGTTCTGCTGCAGGCGAACCTTGTTGGCCCGGACCGCCCCGCCTCGCGCGATCCTTACGCGACCGACGTGATGTTCGATTCGATCGCGCGCGCAGCGGATGTCCATGTTGTGCCTTCAGGAACCGTGATCGAGTGGGCTTTCACCGACGCCGAGCCTTGGCAGCTCAGCTTCGATGCAGGCAAGTGCAGCGTCGCGCGCGGCACGAACCGGAAGGCGAACCTGAAGCTCGTGATCTCGTTTGACGACTGGGCCGACCTCTTTGCCAAGCGCGTCGACGCCCGCAAGCTGCTGCTGACGCGCAAGCTGCGCCCGAAGGGCAACCTGCGCCTGTTCGCGAAGTTCGGGAAAATCTTCCCGTAGCGCTGGGAACTACTCGCTCTCTACAGCGGCGTCTGCGTCTGCCTTGCCGGCTTTGTCGGCCTTGTCGGCCTTGCCGTTGGTCGCAGCAACGTCAGCAGTCGAAGGAGCTTCGGCCTTGGCGCTGGCGGCAGGCGGCGCCGTCGTCGGCACGTAGTCGAACTCTTCCTCGGCACCGAACAGCATGTCGAGCACCTTGTTGCGCAGGCCTTCGCTCAGTGCGACGGCAAGTACGACGCCGGCGCCGAGGATCACGAGATTGCGAACGATGTGGTGTGAGCGGCGCGGCTCGATGATCAGCGCGCGCGTCTCCATCGCGGCCTCACCGGCGCGCTTGATTGAGCGCTGAACCTTGCGGTCGTCAAGAATCGCCGAAGCAGGGTTGTCGCTGCTCGAGATGCGTTCGATCGCTTCACGCGCTGCGCTGTAGGCAACGCGGGCGTTGTCACGAATCTCGGGGTCTTCAACAACCCGACGGATGTACGGGTTGCCGAGTAGGTCTTGTGCTGCGCTGGCGGCGCTTGCCGCACGTTCAGAAGCCGAAGCCATCATCAATCTCCCTGTTGGAATACCGAACGAGCAGCATAGCCGCTACGTCAAGTTCGTGTCAGCATTGAAAGACAGCGCCCTCAGAAGCGAGCGTCACCTCGCCGCCGAAGGCTTCTGAAGCCTCGGCTACTGAAACGGCCTGATCAAGCTCGTCTGAGATGTGCGTGAGCACCAACTGGCCAACCTTTGCAGCGCGACCGTGCGCACCCGCTTCGGCCGCCGTCAGGTGGCCGCGCGGTTCTGCGTCATCACCAGCGCGCAGGGTTGATTCGATCAAAAGGATGTCGCTTCCCTGCGCAAAGTCGATCAGCTCTTGGTTGGGGCCACAATCGGCGCCGAAGGTGAAGCGGCCCTTTTCGCCGGCCGCCGTGGCGGAGATTGCGAAGGTCGGGATGAAGTGCGGGACAGGGCAGAAGCGAAGCTCAAAATCACCGGCCTGCGCGGCATGCTCTGGCTCGTACTCGCTGACCTCGAAGGCCTCGACGATCGTGTCTCCAGGCCCAAACAGGCTCGCGATCTGGCGAAGTAGATCTTTGCCTCCCGCAGGCACGATCAGCCGTGGTCGCGGCGCTGGGTTGGCAGCCGACCAGCGCGGCGAGTAGGTCAGCGCGTACGCGTAGGGCATCAGGTCGAGGCAGTGATCGCCGTGAAAGTGGCTGATCACGATCGCGTCGATCTCGGCGTAGTCAATCCGCTCGCGCAGCTTGCCAAAAACGCCGCTGCCGCAATCGACGAGGAGCTTCGTACCGGCCGTTTCGACGAGGTAGCCGCTGCAGGCTCCACCAGTGTCAGCCCAAGAAGGCGACTTGCCAAGAATTGTTATCTGCATCGCGCTGTTCGCCCCTTTCGCCAGCTTCTGGGATTCTATCTAGGTGGAGACTTTTGAGATCGCGCTGATCGTGCTCGGCGCGCTGCTGGTGATCGGCGCGCTGATATCGGGCTATGTCAACCGCAGCTTCCTTTCGCTGACGGCGCTTTACGTGCTGGCCGGCTTCGCGCTCGGCGACGGGGGCCTTGGCGTGCTCAGTTTCACAGCCGACGAAGGCTTCGTCGAGGAGCTGGCGATTATCGCGCTCGTGGTAATTCTGTTTCGCGACGGGCTTGAAGTTGAGGCCGAGTTGCTAGCCAAGCAGTGGCACCTGCCGCTGCGCAAGTTGCTAGTGGCAATGCCGATCACGGCGGCGATCATCATGGTCGCCGGCCACTTCATCGTCGGCCTCAGCTGGCTTGAGGCGGCGCTGCTCGGCGCGCTGCTCTCGCCGACCGATCCCGTGCTCTCATCGGCCGTCGTGACCAACCCGCGCGTCCCGCGGCTAATTCGTAACTCTTTGAATCTTGAATCAGGGCTTAACGACGGGCTCGCGCTGGCGCTGATCATTCCGGTCGCGGCCGCTTTGGATGGCGATAGGGATGGAACCGTTTGGTGGCAGTTCATGCTTGAGGATATTTCGATTGGCGTCGTCGCCGGCATCGCGCTCGGCTACCTCGGTTCGCTGCTGATCCCCCGCTCGGACAGCGGCTCGACGATTCCCGACCATCAAAAGGTGCTTTACGCGCTAGGAGTTGCCCTACTGACCTACGGCATTCTTGCTTACGCTGGCCACGGCAACGCCTTCATCGCCGTCTTCGTCTGCGCGATCACACTTGGCATTCGCCGCGCCGACATTCGCGAGTTCTTCAGCAGCGGCGCAGAAGAGATTCTCGAACTGATCAAGCTTGGCATCTTCGTCGTCTTTGGTTCAATTCTGACCGTTCAGGCGCTCTTCTCAAATGGTTGGGCGGCGGTCGCGATCGTCGTCGTGACCTTGCTCGTCGCAAGGACCGCCGGAGTCTGGCTCTCACTGATCGGCAACCGCGAGAAGCTGAGCACACAGACAAAGGCCTTCATGAGCTGGTTCGGACCGAAGGGAGTCGCGACGATGACCTACTCGCTATTCCTACTGGCGATGGGGATCCCCGGCGCGACCGAGGTGACCAACTTGGCCGCGCTCTGCGTCGTGACGTCGATCGTCGCGCACGGATTGACCGACACGCCGGGCGCTAATTGGATCGGCCGTGTTGCCGCCGCGGCGCGCGAGAAGGCTCAGCGCGACGGACAGCCGGTCCCTCCCGACGCCGTCATCTGAGGCTCCCGTCAGGCGCTGTGCAGCGCGGCCTGCTCGGCCGCCGTTGGGAATGCCCAGGCGGACTTGGTGCTGCGTTCTTGGCGGAATTCGAAGCGCATCTGGCGCGGCGGGCGCAGCCCTTCAGGATGGTCGGGGCGGAAGCTCACGCAGGGCTCGTCGAGCTCCAGCGCGCAGAGCATCCGGGCGCGGAAGAAGCAGTCGTCGCATGAGACCTTCGCTACTTTGCGCACTCGCGCCATTCGCTCCCCCTCGCTCTCGTTCTGGTTTGTTCGGCCGCACCCCAACTAATCAAAAGGCGCGCAACTCTGCAACGGCGTGTTCCGCTCCTGCCGTACTTTTTTCACACGGGCGCAACAAAGAAGGCCGCACCTTCGGTCAATCGAGCGGCCGAAGCTGCGAGGCTGGGCAGCGTGACGAACACCGACTCAAGTCGCCCACCAACCGCGCCACAAAGCTGCGACCTCGTAGTCGTCGGCGGCGGCATCATCGGCCTCGCCTGCTGCGACCGGCTCGGCCCGATCACTACTGCTGAGCCAAGCGAGCAACCAGCCTCGTAGCCTTCATTGACAATGCAAATTCTCTTGACAGGCGCCAGCGGGGCGATCGGCTCGCAGCTTGCGCCGCAGCTCGCTGGTGAAGGCCACGAGCTGCGCGCCTTTGCGCGCGATCCAAAGCGCGTCACGGCGGGCTGCTTCGACCAGATCGTCCGTGGCGACGTGCTGACTGGCGACGGGCTTGGCGAGGCGCTGGAGGGAATCGAGCTCGCCTACTACCTAATCCATTCGATGGAAGCCTCGGCCGAAGGCGAGCCTTTCGCCGAGCGCGAGCTGCGCTCGGCAGAGAACTTTGCTGCTGCAGCTCGGCGCGCTGGGCTGCGGCGCGTCTGCTACCTCGGTGGCCTTGTGCCGAGCGACCGCCCTCCTTCCGAGCACCTCGCCAGCCGACTCGCCGTCGAAGAGGCGCTGCTGGCGAGCGCGCCAGAGGCGCTCTCGCTGCGCGCCTCGATCGTGGTCAGCGCCCAGTCGCGCTCGTTTCGCTTCCTCGTTCGGCTGCTCGAGCGCTCACCACTACTGCCGCTGCCCGACTGGCGCGACTTCCGCACGCAGCCAATCGACGGGCGCGACGTTGTCGCCTATCTGCAAGCGGCCGGGCTCTCGACCGCGGTCGAAGGCAGGCTGGTGCTCGACATCGCCGGCCCCGACGCCGTTACCTACGGCCAACTGATTCAGCGGATCGCGGGCGCGATGATGGTGAGCCGGCCGGCCGTTGAGCTGCCGTTCTCGCTAACGCCGGTTGCAAGCGTCGTGGCGGCCTCGATCGCCGGTGAGGCGAGCGAACTAGTCGGGCCGCTGATGGCCGGTCTCAGTGGCGACCTCTTGGCCAATGATGAAGCTGCACGTGATCTATTCCCGATTCAGCTTCACCGCCTTGACCGCGCAATCTCGAACGCACTGCGCGAGTGGGAAGAGATAGAGCCGCTCGCGGCTCGTTAGGAGACGAAATGGGAGCAGTTACAGCAGAGATCCAGATAAACGCCACGCCGCAAGAGGTGTGGGACGTTGCACTAAACCCCCAGCGGCTCGGTGACTGGGTGACAATTCACCGCAAACTTAACGAATGCGACGACGGGCCACCACGGCTCGGCTTCGAGATGGTTCAGACAATGGAACTTCGCGGCGCGCCGCTAAAGGTGAGCTGGGAGCTAGTTACTTGCGATGAGCCGCACGAAGCGAAGTGGGAAGGGAAAGGCCCGGCTGGCTCGCGCGCTGAGACCAGCTACCGCCTAGAAGCCAATAAGGACGGCACTCTCTTCCACTACAGCAACGAGTTCTTCCCGCCGATGGGGCTCATTGGCCGCGTCGCCCAGCGCGCGATCGCTGGCGACCTGCCTGAGAGCGAAGCATTGGCGTCGCTTAAACAGTTGCAGCAGCTTTTCGATTAGTTCCTACTCGATCGTCTGCACTGTTTTACGGAAAGTAGACAAATTCGTTCCATACGCCACTTTTCTATGCTAGCTTTAGTTGCCAGTAAGTAATTCCCGCAAATCATCTAGGAGAACCCTCGCATGGCAGACTTTGTAGATCAGAAGAAGGCTGAGATGGAAATACGCCTTGAAGAGCTTCGCCCACTAGTCGAAGAGTACGACCGGCTCGGCGCCGCCGTCGCCGCGCTTAGCTCAGTCGGTACTGGCAGCTCACGCCGCGGAGCGGCAAGCAAGCGCGCAGCGAAGAAACCTGTCCGCCGCAGCAGCGCTGGAGCCGGTACGGGCAGCGGTCGTCGCGGCCGTCCGAAGGGTTCAGGCGTGCGTGACAAGCAGGCGTTGGCGCTCGTCACCGCCACGCCAGGCCTGACGATTCCTGAGATCGCCAAGGGAATGGAGATAAAGCAGAACTATCTTTATCGCTTGATGCCCAGCCTTGAAAAGAAAGGCCTCGTCCGCAAGAAGGGCCGAGGCTGGTACCC
>JAEMTR010000243.1 GCA_016462245.1 Solirubrobacteraceae bacterium | reverse complement strand
CACAGGTACGCGGCAATTTCGCGCCCTGCCTGCTCGATCTCTTCGAGCGTTGTCGCTTCGAGTACAACCTGAATGTCGAGGATCCTCTGATCGATCGGCTCAAGCCCGTTGCTGCCGACGACTGCGTAGCAAGGAACGCCGAGCTGGCGCGCGCGGACTGCGATTTCGGCCGCGATCTTTCCTTCCAGCGTTGTTCGGTCAAGTCGCCCTTCGCCGACGATCACGGCGCGCGCCGCCTTAATCCGCTCGTCAGCTTCTAGCGCGCTGAGGACAAAGCGCGCGCCCGGTTCAAGCGCGGCGCCGTATCGGGCCCAGAGCGCGCCTGAGAGTCCTCCTGCGCAGCCACTCATCTCGACGCCGCGCGGATCGCGCGGGAACGCGGCGGCGAGTTCGTTCAGGCGCGCCGTTAGCCGTTCGACGGCCGCCGGATCGGCGCCCTTCTGCGGCCCAAAAAGCTCGGCCGCCTTTTCAAACGGCGTGTTGACGTCGCAGCAGACGACTAGTTCCGCCTCGCCGATGCCGCCGGCCTGCTCAATCGCCTCGAGCGCGCCGGCGCCGCCGTCGCTGCTGGCGCTGCCGCCGACGGCCACAACCACGCTGCCCGCGCCGCTCTGCGCCGCTGCCGCGATCAACTGGCCGGCGCCGAACGAGCTGGCCGCCTCGGCGTCGCGTTCGCTCTGCTTGATCTGCGGCAGGCCGATCGCCTGCGCCGTCTCAACGATCGCGACCGAGCCGTCCTCAACGAGCCCAAAGCCGGCTTTGATCGGCCGCATCAGCGCGTCGCTTGCCTGCGCGCCCGCGGTTTCGCCACCGAGCGCCAGCAGCAGCACCTCGAGCGTCCCTTCGCCGCCGTCGGCGACCGGCATCAGGTCGGGAGCCGCGGCGACAACCGCTTCAAGCCCGCGGCCGATCGCTGCAGCGACCTCGCTGGCGCGAAAGGTTCCTTTGAATGAATCGGGAGCCACGAGCACCGCTCGCGCATCGTTTGGCATCGCTGCAGCCTACCTGCAAGCTGCGCTGCCACTATCGGCAATACCCGGTGCCGTTATCGGTCGAGCCGCCACTGGTGGGGTAGTAGCGCCAGGTGTAGCCCTTCGAATAAAGGTTCAGCTTCAGCACACCAAAGCTGAGGCTGTAGCCGGTGCTGTTGGGGCGGGAGTGGGCGATCGGGTAGAGCGACTTGCCGCCGCCACCGACGACCCAGCTTGCGATCGCTTCGCTACTGCCGCCGGTTCCGTCGCTGTTCATCGGCAGGAAGCGCTCGTAGCCATGATCATGGCCGGAGAGCACGATCTCAGCGTCGTAGTCCTGCAGCGTGTTCCAGAGGTCGGCCATCTCGGGGTTATCGCCGTGCGGACCGGAAGAGAAGCGGGGGTGATGCCAGAGTGCAATCGTGCACTTCTTTGAACGGTACGTGTAGAGTTTGCTGCGCAGCCACTTCTCCTGCGCAGAGCCGGTTTGGCAGCCGCCGATCGAAGCGCAGTTGGAGTTGAGCCCGATCACGCGCCAGCCGCCGTAAGTTGATGAGTGCCAGCCTTGCGTGCGGCTTCCGGCGGCCGAGCCGAAGTAGTCGAAGTAGCCGGTCGCTCCGGGCGTGTCGTACTCGTGGTTGCCGGGAACGGGGAAGGTCTTGCTCTTCAGATTGCCCCAGGTTGTCGCGTAGGCGGCTTGGTATTCAGCCAGAGTGCCGCTGTTGTATTGGGTGTCGCCGAGCACCAGCACATGGTCGGGTTTGAGGCTGGCTGCGAGCGAGTAGGTAGCCGCTTGCTGGCATGTTGTCGCAGTAACTGCGGCGCCAGGCGGGCAAGCAATGTCACCGACGGCGACGATCCGCGTCTTGTAGCTGCCCAGAGACGACGATGCCGCCGCGCTTGAGGCGCTGATCGCACTGATCAGGCAGATCGCAAGTGCTGTTGTCAGACGAACTATTTTCACAGCCCCTAAAACCCTACTACTGCGCCGAAGGTGCGGTGCTGCTTAGCGTCAGTCGCGGCGCGGCGCGGCTGTGCCGCCGCGCAGCCGCCGCAGCA
>JAEMTR010000068.1:3355-7338 GCA_016462245.1 Solirubrobacteraceae bacterium | reverse complement strand
GCGGCGAAGGGGAGCTGGCCGGTGGGCTGGTCTGTTACCGCCCTTACGAGTGCAAAGACGGTTGGGTATCGATGGGCGCGCTGGAGCCGAAGTTCTGGAAGCTCTGGTGCGAGGGAACCGGCCACGAGGAGCTGATCGAAAAGCAGTTCGAGCGCGCAGGCAGCGAAGCGCATAAAGCCGTTGAAGCGGTCTTCATGGAGCGAACGCGCGCAGAGTGGGGCGAATTTGGAGCCAAGTACGACTGCTGCGTCGAGCCGCTGCTGGAAGTTGAGGAGGCGCTCGAATCGGAACTCTTCAAGGCCCGCGGCATGGTCACCGGCCTAACTCAGCCGGGCGCCGTCAATCCTGTCCGCACCGTCGCCAGCCCGCTCGCCTTCTCGCGCACGCCGGTCGACAACGACCGCCTGCCGGCTCCATCGCTCGGAGAGCACACGCACGAAGTGCTCGCCGCCGCCGGCTACGAGGCCGAGCAGATCGCCGCGCTGGAAGCGAGCGGCGCAATTGGCGGCCTCAGCGACGCCAGCGGCTCATTCCTGAGCTAAACGCAGCTATCCGGTCCCATCACGCCACTGGCGCGGGTTATCCTTGCCGCCACCTTGCGAGTTGCCGCCGTACAGATCACAGCCACGCCCGACCTTGCGACCAACATCGCGAAGGCCGACACAGTCGTGCGCGAAGCGGCGGCGGCTGGCGCCGAGCTGGTGCTGCTGCCGGAGTGGTGGGCGGCCGGGGGAACTGCGGCGCAGAAGAGCGCGGTCGCTCAGAGCCTTGACGGCGAAGCGATCTCGTGGGCCGCGGCAATCGCCGGCGAACTGCAGATTGATCTGATTGCCGGTTCTGTCGCGGAGAGCATCGAAGGCGAAGAGAAGCTGCACAACACCAGCGTTCACCTCGGCCCCGATGGGCAGCGCAAAGCCGTCTACCGCAAGATTCACCTCTTCGACGTCGGGCTCAGCGAGGTCAGCTACCGCGAATCAGATAACCAAGAGCCTGGCGGCCAGGTTGTAAGCAGCGAGCTCGCCGATGGCAGCGTCGTAGGGATGAGCATCTGCTACGACCTGCGCTTTCCGGAGCTCTACCGGCTGCAGGCAGTTGATGGCGCGAAGCTTCTCGTCGTGCCCGCTTGCTTCACGAGGCCGACGACCGAGGCGCACTGGGCGACCTTGCTGCGCGCGCGGGCAATTGAGAACCAGTGCTTCGTAGTTGCCGCCAACCAGGTTGGTGAGATTGCGCCGGGGATGCAGGCGGGCGGCGAGTCAATGATCCTCGACCCGTGGGGCACGGAGCTAGCCAAAGCCGATACAACGAGCGAGATGTTGATCACCGCCGAGCTCAATTTTGCCGAACTCGGCCGGATTCGCAGCGAACTCCCGTCGCTCGCTTCACGCCAGCCGGGCTCCTACGGCGGCGTCCAGCGCGGGCTCTCCTAATGGCGACCTCGGGCCAAGAGCAGGCAACCGACAAACGGCGCGTGATTCTCGACGCAGCGGTCAAGGTCTTCGCGCGTGAAGGCTTCTACGGCTGCCGCGTCGCCGACATCGCCGATGAGGCCGGGGTTGCCTACGGGCTCGTCTACCACTACTTCCGCTCCAAGGATGAGATCCTCGACACGCTCTTCCTTGAGCGCTGGGACCTGATGCTTGAGGAGATCGCGCGCGTTGACGCGGAGCCCGCGCCGGCGCGCGAGAAGCTGGCTGCAATTGCCGGTTTCATCGTTGATTCGTACCGCTACGACCCCGACCTGATGAAGGTGATCATCGTCGACGTCACGCGCGCCGCCAACTCGTTTGGCCTCAGCCACCTTGAGAAGATTCGCGAGGCATATGGCTTGATCGGCGGGATTGTTGAATCGGCTCAGCAGCGTGGCGAGCTGCGCAGCGACATCACGCCGACCTTTGCAGCGATGGCCTTCTACGGCGCCGTTGAGCAGGTCCTAAGTGGCTGGATTTTCGACATCCTGCCCGAGGCCGCCGAAGATTACGACCAAGCGAAAGAGTTCATCGTCAGCACGATCTGCGACGGCCTCGAACAACGCTAACGCGCGCCGAGGTGGGCAGAGGGCTTGCGGTTTGCCGCTCACGGTGCGCTAACGTCCGCCCAGATGGAGAACGAAATGATTAAGCGGCTCGCATGGATGGGCTTCGTCGCCGGGCTTGAGGCGCTCGCCAGCATCGCTGCGTTGCGCCTCGCAGCCTTCGTCTGGCAGCGCTTCCTCGACGAAGACCCACCGTCGTGAGCAGCGACCCAAACCAGCCACCGGTAGTTCCTGGCCCGCGCGAGCCCGGCCAGCCAGCGGCTGCCCCGGTCTACACGCCGCCGGCGCCAGCTCAGCAAGAGTTCACGCCGCCGAGCTACGAATCGCTGCCGCTTGAGCGCCCGCTGCTCGAGAAGCGCCCGGAAATTTTGATCGGCCTTGCCACCGCGGGCGGCTTCGTTGCCGCGCAGATTCTTGGCCGGATGCGGGGCCGTTAGCCAATGACGAACGCCCCCGGCCCGAACGAGAGCGCCCTCGCCGCTGCGATCCAGCGCGTCACCGCTGACACGCGCGGCCTCGTTCAAGACCAAGTTGAGCTGGCCAAAGTTGAGCTGCAGCAGAAGGCAGCGGTCTTTGGCCGCGGCACTGTAATCGCAGTCGCCGCCGGAGTCTTCCTCGTCGGCGCCCTACTGCTGATCATCGAGGGAGCTAGCTGGCTCGCTTGGTACCTGCTGTTCCCGGGCCAAACATTCTTTTTGGGCTTCTTCCTCGTCGCCTTCCTCCTAATCGTCTGCGCCGTTATCGCCGGACTGATTGCCGCCAAGCTGCTGAAAAAAGCAAAAGCGCCAATCCCCGACCAAGCGATCGCTGCCGCCCGCCAGACGCAGGAGACGATCAGCGAAGAGGCGCACCTGATCAGCGAACAAGTTCGTGAGGCTGTAGTGCTGCCCGAGGAGGACCGCTGATGAGCCCGGCCCGCACCCAGGATCAGCTGCGGGACTCGATCGCCCAGCGTCAGACCGAGCTCGCCCAGTCGCTGACTGAGCTCCGTGGCGAAGTTGTAGCCGTTGCCGACTGGCGCACGCAGGTCAATCGTCACCGGCCGAAGGTGCTCGCCGGCGCAGCAATTGCCGGCTTTGTGATCGGTGGCGGCATCGCCGCGCTGATCGGCCGCAAGCGCCGCTACTAGTCGCTTAAGGCTCTAGTAGCTCGGGGTTGATGCCGGAGACGCCGAGCACGCCCGGGCCGGCGTGGGTGCCGATCACGGGGCCGATCTCGGTGCAGAAGATCGGGTCGGTGCCGAAGATTTCGCGCCCGCGCTGAACCATCTGCTCGGCAAGCTCCGGCACTTCGATGTACTGAACCACCCAGGCCGATGCTCCCGCCTCCTTGCGCTCTTCGAGCAGTTCGACCATCCGCTCAAAGGCGCGGCGGTTGGTGCGGACGCGCTCGACCGGCGTGATCACCTCGTCGAAGCTGAGGATCGGCTTGATCTTCAGTGCGCTGCCAAGCCAAGCCTGCGCTGCGCCGATCCGGCCACCGCGGCGGAGGTATTCAAGCGTGTCAACCGAAAACCAGATCTTGACGTCATCGACGCCGGCCAATGCGCGCGCTTTGACTGCCTCTACGTCGCGGCCGCCGCGCGCGGCGCTGGCAGCGGCGAGAACGATCAGCGCTAGGCCACCGGCGGCGCTGGCCGAGTCAACGACCTCGATCCGACGCTGTGAGCCGTCGCCGGTCAACTCAGCGGCAGCTTGCCGCGCGCTGTCGCAGGTTCCTGAGATCCCGGCACCAAGGTGGACCGAGACGATGTCGTAGCCCTGTTCGATCAGTGGCTCGTAGACGGCGATGAAGTCGCCGGGGGATGGCTGCGAAGTGGTCGGCAGGTCGCTGCGCGTGCGCAGGTCTTCGTAGAAGGAGTGAAAGTCCGGCATCTCGCCCTCTCGAGTCAGCGTTCCGCCATCATTGACGTAGAGGCTGACCTGATGGATCTCGTAGTCGGCGATAA
>JAEMTR010000068.1:0-3255 GCA_016462245.1 Solirubrobacteraceae bacterium | reverse complement strand
GTTCCGCCATCATTGACGTAGAGGCTGACCTGATGGATCTCGTAGTCGGCGATAATCTCGCGCGGCAGATAGTGGGTTGAGTCGGTTACAACGGCAACGGGCACTCTGTGACCCTATTACAGAGCCCGTTACTCTCGGTCTGTGGTCACGCTCTACCGCTGCCCAGCGCCAACCAATTACCTCTGCGCCTGCGGCCGTGTTGCGCGTGAGCTCGAAGCCCAAGCGATCGAGAACGAGCAGCTACGCGTTCCCTGGCGCAAGCGCCAGCGCAGCGAAGTCGAGGCACTGAGCGGGCAGAATGTCGTGCCGCTGCTGGTGACCGAAGAGGGCGAAGTGATCTGCGACTCACGCAGGATTCTTCAATACTTAAGTCGCGCTGTCGGCGAGACTGAGGTTGGGGCCGCCGCGCAACAAGGCGCGCCGACCGCGCCGGAGCCAGTGGTAGAGCAGGGCGAGGGTGGCGCCAGCGAGGATCGCTAGCGCGCTCGACAAAAGAGCTGGCTAGTTGAGCCGGTTTTCGATCTGGAGCGGCGGCGCCGAGCCGGGTGCAGCTGTTTCAGGCAGCGCTTCACCACCGGCGCTGGCAGCGGCGCCAAGTACTGCTGCAAGCTCGCCACTTTCGTACATCTGCCCGACGATGTCGGCGCCGCCAACGAGCTCGCCGCGGACGAAGAGCTGGGGAATCGTTGGCCAGTTTGAAAGCGAAGAGAGCTCTTGACGGATCCGCGGGTCGGCAAGCACGTCAACGGCGGCAAACTCAGTTTCGGTCGCAGCCAGCGCAGCGCATGTCCGTGCTGAGAAGCCGCACATCGGCTGCTCCGGCGAACCCTTCATGAAGAGGATCACTTCGTTGGAAGCGATCGCATCGGCGAGCGCGTCGCGGAGTGGGTTTTCTGGCTGGTCTGTCATCGGGGCTCCGTCGTCAAGGCTAGGGCATGGATGCTTCCGCCGAGCTCACCTTCGCCAAAGATCGCGTAAACAAGGCGATGTTGTTCGACAAGGCTGAGGCCGGAAAAGTCGCTGGCGCAGACGCGGGCGCTGAAGTGCACGTTGTCGTCGCTAGTCACGTCGGCCTCAGAGCCGGGAATCCCGCTTTCAATTCGCGCTTTCACTTCGTCGGCGGTTGGCATCAGAAGAGAGGGTAGAGCACCGCTATACTTCGTGAAGCGATGACTACAACAGAAGTCACATTCAAGGCCAAAGGGATCGTCCTCAGCGAGATCGGCGCGACCAAAGCGCGCGAGTATCTCGACGCGCAAGGCGCCGACGTTGAAGTTGCCGGCCTCCGCGTTGGCGTCAAAGGTGGCGGCTGCTCAGGCTTCCAGTATCAGCTCGCATTCGACGAGCAGCGCGACAGCGACATCGTCTTCGAGGATCACGGCCTCAAGCTGCTCGTAGATCCGCAGCACCTCGCGTACGTCGATGGATCAGAGATCGACTTCGTTGAATCGCTTCAGGGGGCTGGCTTCCAAGTCAACAACCCCAACGTTGTCGCTGCCTGCGGCTGCGGCTCTTCGTTCCAAGTAAAGGACGAAGAAGAAGAAGCAGTCAGCGCGCTTTAGTCGTCCGCTCGATCGATCGTCCACCAGATCACGCGGCAGGCCGCCGAGCGGTGCGGCCTCCAGCGCTCAGCCAACTCTTCTAGAGCGGCACGCTTTGGAGTTTGATCTAGCCCATAAGCCTGCTCGACGCCCTTGCAGATAGCGAGGTCGCCCCAGGGGAGCACATCTGGGCGGCCGAGTTGGAACATCAGGAACATGTGCGCCGACCATTCGCCGATCCCACGGACGGTGGTCAGCTCAGCAACTACTTCCTCGTCGGGCAGCTCGCTGATGTGGTCGAGGTCGAGCGCGCCGGACTCAACCTGCTCGGCGAGTGAGCGCAGGTAAGAGACTTTCGCGTTCGAGAGGCCGACTGCGGCGCGCAGCTCCTCGGGGTCATCGGCGAGAATTTCGGCCGGCGTTGGCGGATGGCCGCCGAAGCGCTCGAGCAGCCGGCCCCAGAGGATCGCTACGACGTGGTTTGAGAGCTGCTGGCCAACGATTGTGCGAACCAATGCCGCGTAGTGCTCGCGCTCGCGATCGTTTTCCTCGACCAGCAAAACGTCATAGCGCTCCATTATCTCGGCGAGGACTGGGTCCGCCTCGGCTAAGTGGGCGCGGACCGCAGCGTCGTCGTGATCGCTGCTCAAGCCGAAAGGGCGTCGGCGGAAATCGGTGCGCCGTCGAGCGCGATCAGTGCCCGCTCGACTGAGGTGCGCATGCAGGTAAAGCTTGGCGTGTCTTGCGCGGTGTAGGCCGATGCTTCGGTTGCGCGCAGCTTGTGGACGAGATCCATGAAGAGCCCAGCGTCGTCTGTGTCGAAGGCGACGACGAATTCTTGATCGTCGAGACCAAACGAATAGGCCGTGTGGTTATCGACGCCCTTCGTCTCCTTGCCGATCTTGATGTGCTCCTGCATTATTTCCCAGCGCTGCTCGGCTGGCAGCATGTACCAGTCGCGGCGCTTGACGAACGGGTAGACGAAGACGTACTTGCCTTTGAACGGGCGCGCGACGAAGCGGACGTCGTCGGAGTACTCCGAGCCCTTGCGCATGCCGAGGTAGGCGTAAGGGGTTGTGCACCACTTCATCAGCCCGCTCTGGCCGAGCACGACGCCGAATTCGTGGATCCGGTCAAGGTTTTCGCATTCGACCGAGATCATCAGGTCGCAGTCGCCGCGGATGCCGACGAGCGAAAAGGCCTGAAGCAGGTGGTCGGAGCCGAAGTCCTCGCAGGCAGCAAGGAACTCTTCCTTGTCGGCGAGTCGCTGCACGGGATCGAGTCGCTTCCATGCCGGATCGACGCTGAGAAAGGTGTATTTGACGAAGTGGCGCATTAGTGGAAATAACTCCTTCAGCAAGGGTACGGGCAATCGAATCTTTCGGGATCGCCCGTGCAGTGGTCAGAATAGAGCCGATGCGTTTTGAAACCGAACACTTCGCGCGGCCCCTGGCGCTTGCCGGCGCACTTTTGGCTTTGGTTGGCCTTGCGCTTGCGGCGGCGCCGGCAGCAAGCGCAGCCGTGGCCGGGCAGAGTGCCCCGCGTGTATTGATCGTCTTTCTTCCCGGGCAGCTCAAAGCGCCGCCGCCGCCTGGCGCCGTCGGTTCAGCTCCGCGGCTCCGCGCGAAACTGACCGTTACCGAGCAGCTCGCTGCGCACAGCCAGCTTTCGATCGGCCTCAGTAGCCCGGTGCAAGGGCGCTACCGCGCCGCCC
>JAEMTR010000242.1 GCA_016462245.1 Solirubrobacteraceae bacterium | reverse complement strand
CTTCGCGCTGAAGATCTACCAGCCACTGAGCGAGCTCTGGGTGAAGCGCACGGGCCAGCGGTAGCGATTCGGCTTCGATCAGAGTTACCTCGGCGCCGTGACCGATCGCTGTTGCCGCGACCTCTTGCCCGATCAAGCCGGCGCCGAGTACGACGAGGCGCTTGCCCGGTTTTAGAACATCGCGCAAGCGGACGGCGTCGTCGAGCGTGCGGAGCGTGTGGACATTCTCGTACTGGTCGCTGCCCGGGAGCTGGCGGGCGCGACTACCGGTCGCAATAACGAGGTGTTCGTAATCGAGCGTGGCGCCAGATTCAAGGATCAGCTTGCGACGGTCGAGATCAAGCCCCGCGGCGCCGTCGCCGAGCAGCAGCTCAATCTCCTGCTCGCCGTGCCACTCGGCCGGGCGGAGGGCAATTTCGTCGCGCTCCTTGGTGCCAGCGAGCAGCGCCTTCGAGAGCGGTGGCCGGTCATAGGGAGCGTGCTTTTCGCTGCTGACGATCTTGATCGCGCCGCTGTAACCGCCCTGGCGCAGAGCCTCTGCGCAGCGCTGAGCTGAAAGACCGCCGCCAGCGATTACGACGCCCGCGCTCATTGGGCGACTCCAGGCGATTCGGGCGCGGGCTGCGCTGGCCGCTCGCGGCCGAGCTCGCTGTCCAGCTCGCGGATTAGCGCTTCGCCGAAGTCGGCGACCGTGGCAGCAGCGTCATCGCCGGCGAACTGCTCACCCTTCTCGAGCAACCGCGAGCCGATCGCGATCGCCGGCCAGCCGTCGCCTCGGGCGACGCCAGCGCCGGTTGCGTCTGCGCCGCCGCGTGGCTTGAGCTCAGGATCGATCTCCTTGGCCGCCGACTTCGCGGCGCGCCGAAGCTGTGGGTGGAGGCCGGTGGCGACGACGATTCCGTCGCGCTCCCACCAGCTTGGAGCGCCCTGCAAGCAGGGCTCGATGTCGAGTACGGCAATGTCGGCGGGCTTCATTCCACGTTTGCGGCGGCTGCGTAGCCAGTAGCGCAGCCCGGCTGCCTGGGCTGAGCCAGCCCCGCCGAAAACAATTGCGACGCCAAGGTTCTCCGGTGGATCTGCCTTGAGGCGGGCAGCGATCTCGAATGTCACGTCGATGGCGCTGCGGTCGGAGACAACCTGCGCCGTTCCGCGCTCGAGGAAGGCGAGGATCGCGGCGAGCAGCAGCAGCGTTGGAATTAGCTGAAGGATTGAGATCGGAAGCGCGTCAATCCCGACGAGCCGCAGCGCGGCGCAGGCCGCGACCAGCGTCAGGCAGGCCGCGTTGGTTGCGATCAGCGAGGCGGGAAGGAAGCGGTTTGGCGCCGTAGGGCGGTCGTCGATCGCGGCCGTCAGGATCAACGTGACCGGCGGCTGCGGCGCCGAGGCAGGTGGCGGAGAGATCACGTTCTGGCTCGCGCGCGAGCCGGTCAGGCGGCGCAGCGGCGCCAGCCGCGTTCCGTCAATCAGACTGAGGACGAGCGCGGCGGCGGCGACGATCAGCCCGGTCAGCGGAGCGTCGACGCAGAGAACGCTGGCGAGTACGCCGAGCGCTGAGCAGATCGCCTGAGCCAGCCACCAGCGCGGGTAAGCCCAGAACGGTTGGATCGTCGCCAGGCGCCCGCTTTCCAGCAACTGTTCGGCGAGCGCCTCGGCGGCCAGCCGTTCAGCTTCGCTACAGGCGGGCCGAGCTTCGTCGGCTGCGAGCGTGGAACTCATACCGCGGGGAGACTAGTGTTCAGCGAACTATGCAAGCCAATGACCTCGCCTACGCAGGGGCCGCGCAGCAGAGCAGGATGATTGCGAGCGGTGAAGCAACCGCGCGCGAAGTCGTTGAAGCGACGCTGGCGCGGATTGATCAGCTCAACCCGCTGATCAACGCCTATCGCGTTGTCTTTGCCGACGAGGCGCTCGCCGAAGCCGACAAAATTGACGCCGCTGGCGCTGGCGACAGCTCGCAGCCAATGCGCGGTGTTCCTGTCGCGATCAAGGATGACACCGACGTGCTCGGTGAGCGAACGGCTTGGGGGAGCCTCGCGACC
>JAEMTR010000067.1 GCA_016462245.1 Solirubrobacteraceae bacterium | reverse complement strand
GTGCTGTCGGCGCCAATTCGTAGACAGAGAATCAACCCGACGCACGCGAGCATGCCGCTCGCATTCCAGTAGGTCAGGGGCTGCTCGAGACGGCCGGCGGCCGACGCGCTCGCGGTCTCTTGAACAAATCCGGGAAAGATCCGCGCCGAGAGCGCGTAAACGGTCACAGTCAAACTGCCGAGCGCCAAGACCAGCTCGGCGAACCTTAAGCCAGTCCGTCCCCGCAGCAAGGTGAGCGCGGCCAGAAAGGCACCTAGGTACACCAGCAACCGCTGAAAGTCCGATTGCGCGACGGAGCGAAGCGGCGCCCAGGTAATCGACAGCCCGACAAGCGCGGTCAAGGCAAAGATGCCGAGCAGCGCGATCCAGCTCGACCGCTGCCGGGGCAGAGGATCGGATGCGACCCAGAAGCCGACAAGCGCCAAGAGCCAGACTGCCGCACCGGCCACGAGTCGCGGGCCAGCAAAATAGCCCCCAGAGAAGAACGCAAGCACAGTGGGCGTAAGAAGCAACGCGAGGGCACAAGATGTTCTAATCGCCCCGGTCATCGCTCGCGAGCCTAGTCAACAGAGCACAAGCCCGGTGGAGCGCATACGATTCGCTCGTGACTGACATCGAAGCTCGACGCGGTCTGACCCCACGCATTCTCCTGTCGCTGCTCGCAGCGGCGGCAATCGGCTGGCTGCTTATTAGCTGGCATGACGAACGGCTTCAGACGGAGGGAATCATGCTTCTTGCTGAGCAACCCCCGCGCCCAGTTGAAGCAATTGAGCGATTTCGCGACGCGGGACTATTGAGCGCGAGCCTACAGCCGAAGCTGTTCGAGGCTTCCATTGTCTACCTACTTGGGGACCGCGAGAAGGCGATCAGTGATCAGAGGGCCCTGTTGCTGCGCGAACCCCGCAACCGCACCGGCTGGCTCCTATTGGGTAACTGGCTTCTGGTCAGTGACCCGGGCGCGGCAGCAATCGCATTCCGCCAAGCCGAATTGCTCGACGGACGAATCCCCTCTCCCCCGCCTTAGCGGCTACGACCGCGTACGGCCGGGGCGCGCCAACCCTCGTCCACGCGAGCGTCGACCGCCGTCGCGATGTTGCCCCACTATCGGGCGCGCCGGCCCCTGCTTGAGTGAATGCTCGACGACCGCAGCGAACTCGTTAGCGAAGCGCTCGGGGCTGAACCGTTGCGCTTGGGAGACGCAATCAGCCGCTGCGAAATCAGCGGGGTCGAAGCGCTCAATTACAGCGCAGAGCGAGGCTGGGTCAGGCCGATCGAAGAAGAGCCCGGTGCGCCCCTCGATCACTGTCTCCAGCAGCCCCCCGGCCCGCAGAGCGATGACCGGCCGCCCAGACGCCTGCGCTTCGACCGCGGCGATACCGAATTCCTCGGTCGCGGCGACTACTAGAGATTGCGCGCTGCGCAGCAGCCGCTCGGCTTCGTGATCACTGACGCGGCCAGCGAACCGAACCGACGGCCCGGCGAGCCGCTGAAGCCGACGCGCGTCGGGGCCATCTCCCGCTACGACGAGGGGCAGGCCAAGTCGACTGAATGCTCGCACAACGACTTCAATTCGCTTGTGGGCAATTAACTCGGAGAGGACAAGGTGATAATCCTCAACCGATCCAGGAGAGAAGCGGGCGATCTCAACCGGCGGATAGATGACCGTTGAATCGCGCGAGAAATAGCGCTCAATCCGTTGCTGCGTCGTCTTCGAGTTGGCGACGTACGCGTCGACGCGCTGAGCGGCGATGAAATCCCACTGACGCCAGCGGTGCATGATCTGAGCAAGGACCGGGCGCACTACGGCGTTGCGCGCATCGAGCGTCGCCTCCCGCTCTGTCCAGGCATAGCGAAACGGGTTATGGCAGTAACAGACGTGAACTGCGTTCTCATCAGGAATCACGCCATGTGCCCAAGCCGACGAGCTTGAGACGACAAGGTCGTAGCCACGCAGATCGAGCGACTCAACCGCTGCGGGGTAGAACGGCAGCAGCGGCCTGAAGTTGCGGGCGGTCGGGCGAAGTCGCTGGAGCCCCGATGTAATTACGTTTCGGTCCTCGAACCGACCCTGTGTACCGACTGGGTCGTAGACGGCAGTGAAGATGTCGGCCTGCGGGAACATCGCGCAAAGCTGCAGGAAGACGCGCTCCGCGCCGCGCAGATCGAGCAGGAAGTCGTGAACCAAAGCGACACGGAGATTCTCGGCAGCTGGAATTTCATTCATCACGGGACCACATTACCTAGAGCGGCGACGCGGCGTGAGATGCAGCTATCGGTCGCCGATGATCTAGGTTTCTGGCTTGATGCGCGTAGCCATTGATGCTCGCCACCTCGGTCAAGGCCGCGGGATAGCGCGATACCTCGAAGAGATGTTGGCCGCACTGGCGGTTGAATTCCCCGACGACGAGTGGGTTGCTGTTGTTCCCGGCGCGCGGCCAGTGGCAGCGCCGAGCGGAGCCGAGCTGCGACGCACGCGGCTTAGCTCAAAGGCACTCTTTACGGCGGCGGTCGTAACAGGTAGGCCGCGGCTGGAGAAGCTCGCCGGCGGCGCCGACGTCTGCTGGATTCCCGCCCCAGCACCCGTCGCGTGTGGCCGCCGCACTCCGTACGTGCTGACTATCCACGACCTGTCGTTCGAACTCGCCGCGGGGGATTTCACCGCCTACGAGCAGCGCTGGCATCGAGCAGCCCGCCCGCGCCGACTAGCCGAAAGGGCGGCAGCAGTCGTTGTCGATAGCGACGCGACCGGCCGGGCGCTAGTCGAGGCTCAGTGGCCGCTCGACCCAGCGCGAGTTAGCGTCGTGCGAGCCGCCCCTTCAACGAGCATCAGTAGCGCGGCGGCGGCTACACCTGCAAGCAAGGGTTACCTGCTCTACGTCGGCGCGCTCGAGCCACGCAAGGGAATCAAGACGTTGGCCGAGGCGGTCACGATCGCGCGCGGCCTCGGACTCAGAGCGCCGCTGCTAGTCGTCGGTGACGGTCGCTTGGCAGCGGAGATAGAGAATGTCGCTGGCGTAAAACTCGTCGGCCGACAGAGCGACGCGCAGCTTGCCGAGCTTTACGCCGGAGCCTTGGCTCTAGTAATGCCCTCAACGCTTGAGGGTTTCGGCTTGCCGCCGGTTGAGGCCGCCATGCATGGTGTCGTTAGCGTCGTCAGCGACCTTCCGGTCTTTCGCGAAACGCTCGGCGATGCGCTGCTGACATTCCCGGTAGGTGATGCTGCGGCGCTCGCAAAGGCGCTTGTGCTCGTCAGCGGAGATGCGAAGCTACGCTCCAAATTGGGCGCAGCCGCGCAGCAGGCCGTCCGCTCGTTGACCTGGCAGAGCTCAGCGCGAGCACTCCACAGTGTGCTCGCCGACGCTGCCGAGAGCCGCCGATGAGCTTCGCAATCTGCATCGTTACGCACAACTCGCGGCGTGAGCTCGCGACTCTGCTCGATTCGATCGATCAGCAGCTCACGGTCCGACCGCAGCTCATCTGCGCCGACAGCGGCTCAACCGACGACAGCGCTGCGCTAGCGCGCGAGCGCGGCGCCGAGGTAGTAGTAATGGACGGAAACCCTGGCTTTGGCGCCGCCAACAACGCCGCACTGACGCTCGTGACGGAACCGGTCACCGTCCTTCTGAACCCCGACTGTCGCTTGGTTGACGCCGGCATCGAACGACTCGCCGCCGCCGCAGCCGACCACCGCGCGCTGATCGCGCCGCGGCTTTTGAACGAAGACGGCTCGGTCCAAGACAGCGCGCATCCGCTTCCCGGCGGTCGCGACGCCTACCTAGCGGCGTTGACGGTGCCGAGACTCCTTCCGCGCCGCTTGCGCGAACAACTGCAGCCGTTCCGTGGAGAGCACCAGCTGACCGTCGGATGGGCAATTGGAGCTTGTATCACCGCACGGACGCAGCTGTTGCGCGAGCTAGGGCCGTTCAGCGCTGATGACTTTCTCTATGCCGAAGACCTTGACCTCTGCCTGCGGGCTCGTGCTCTAGCCATCCCGACGATCTTCGAACCCGCGGTGACGCTGATCCACAGTGGGCAGCACGCCAGCAGATCGATGAGTGACGCCGATCGTTTCAACCTGCAGGCGGCCCGGCGGAGGGAGGTAATTGGTGACCAGCTCGGCCCTGGTGCAGTGGCCAGGGACGACCGCAGCCAAGAGCTGACTTTCAAACTCCGCGCGCTAGTCGGGCGCGATAAGGGTCGCAATCAGCTGCGGCTCGCGGCGCTACGAAAAGCTCAGAAGAGATCTAGCTGAGGCGGATCGTCCTCGCTGTCAGGACGAGCAGATGCTTCGGCATCTCCTGCCGCCTCGCGACTCCCCGAGGCGGCCTGCTTCTGATCCGGCGCACCGCGGCTGACCAACAAAGGCAACAGCTTAAAATCATCGCGCAGCAGCTCAAGGTTCGGCCGCCGGTAAAGCGCCGCAGCCGGATGGAACACCGGTAGCAGCCAGACCGTCCTTGCTCCTATCTGGCAGATCTCGGGCCTTCCGCGAATCGTGCTGATGGCTGTGTCGTCGTTACGCAGTAGCTTGCTTGCAAAGTTGCCGAGCGTGACTACGACGGTCGGCTCGACGATCTCGACCTGGCGCTGCAGATATTCAAAGCAGTTCGCGATCTCATCGGCACGAGGATCACGATTATCTGGTGGCCTGCACTTCAGGACGTTCGCGATGTAGACCTCATCGCGGGAGATGCCGATCCCGGCGAGAAGATCGTCAAGTAGCCGTCCCGAAGCGCCAACGAAGGGAACCCCCTCACGGTCTTCGGTCGCGCCCGGCGCCTCGCCGACGAACATCAGCTCTGCATCGATACTGCCGCTGGCGAAGACAACTTGGCTACGGCTTGCGACGAGTTGAGGGCACCTTGTGCACCCGTCCGCCTCAGCTCGGAGCTTGGCCTCACCGCTGGCTTTAGCCATCGCCCGAGCTCCCACGACGTCGCGCGACGATATCGACGACCGCACCGACAACGATCGAAAGCATCGCGGCGAGAGCAATCCAATGCTCGGTCGTGTGGTCGAGCGGGTAGTCGAAATTGATCCCCTTAGCTGAAGTCGCAGGGTTGGCTACGTAGAGAAGACCGACCGCGACAACGGCAACCGCGGCAAACGCATATAGCCAAGCGGAAGTGCGCGGACCGCGACGACCGCTGGCCGAGGGCGCGGGCTCGCCGCGTTGGCCCCCAACCTTTAGTTGGACGCCACCGGAAGTTGTCAACGCGACCGTGGTCTCGGCCGCCGACACAACCGGGGAAGAGTCGACAGCGCGGACGCCGCGCCGCTGCCAGGCCCCATACGTGATCAACACCAGCAGCACCAGTCCAGCCAGGCCGGAGATCCAATAGCCAATGTTTGCGTATCGCTGCGGGCCGAAGGCGAACCGTGCGGCAACGCATGTCGCGCCGGATATTCGCCATCCGTTGGCGAAACCGTCGATCTGCCGCGGCGAACCGAGCTCACGTTCTGAACCACCGGGGTCGGTGCACCATGCTCGCCACCCGGGCGAGTAGCTCTGCCCGAGGACGAGCCACCCAGGGCCGTTGAGCTCGACCTTTCCGGCGGGGCTGATTGCCGCCGCGGATTGAAGGCTGGATCCGGTCGCTCGTGGAGCGGAGCTGCGGAGGAGCAAAGAGTCGACCGAGAAGATCGCGCCAGGGGCGGCTACGAACAGATTCGAACCACGTGAAAGCGGCAACTGCGGCGCAGAGCCGCAGGCTGTGAAGGCGAGCGCGTCGCCAGCATCAAACGCCGCAAATTGGCCACCGAAGCGAACTGCGGATGAATTCCCGCCCGACGCAACAGACGCCGCGCCGCACTCACTCTCGAACTTCCCAGACCGCCGCGGACTCGCAACCGGTATCCCGGGAAGTTCAACCTGCGACAGCGCGACCGCCCGCGGAACGCGCACTCCTCTAGCAGTGCGGCCCAAGCGCTTAACGGAGCGGATTGTGAGTTTGAGCTCGCGAGTCGTGATCGTCCGCGGGAGCTCGACTACGCCGGTACGCGAAACACGAAGCTCGAACCCCCCGCTTGGAGTTGCGACAGTGACGCGTGTCGGCAGCAAGTAGCGGCCCGGGAGTCGCTGTAGGACGAGCCGCCTGACAGCGACTGGCCGCGTCCCGCGCCAGCGCAACCATGGGTTCTTACCTACGTTGTACTCCGCAATCCAGGCTGTTTTCGGATTACGATCGAAGGCCGACGAAGCGCGATTGAGTGGCACGCCCTCGAAACGGCCGGAGCTGTCGTATGAGTTCGCGGCTGAGACTCCGGCCAGTCGATCAAGCGACGAGTCGGAGGCATCGGGCGACACGCTTCCCCAACCTGTCGCCAGAAAGTTGCGCGCTGCCGGTAGCGCAACAATCCGCCTGATCTCGTTTTCTGCGTCGGACATGTCGAGAGGGTCGAGCGCAAACGGAACACCTGCCGGCTTTCCAACCCGCCGGGGAAAGTCTGCTGTCACCCGTTCAGCGACGATGTCGAAGGCCGAAGTCGACAAGTCTTGTCCCGTCGCGAGCGCTGCTAGCCGCGTCGGCATCCGCAGTGCTTCTGTTACGCGCAGTCCAGGAATGTCGACCTCATCGATCCCACCGGCCGTTTCGCCAAAATATGTGTTGCGGCCCGGAGCCCGCAGACGCAGGCTGGTGACTTTCGAGTTATTAATCGGGACTGTGTTCCAGCCGCTTCGCAGTGCAAAAAGTTTCTCGGGGCCGCCGTTGACGCTCACGAATACCTTCGATGTCGCACCGCCCCCATCACGAAGCGGTCGAATACGGATATCGCTCAATGCAATTGGCTGCCTCAAGTTAATCTGCAGGTAGCGTCGAGCGGGGTCCTTCTCCTGAGTTATCCACGAGGTCTCGGTTCGTCCGTCGAGCGCGGCGAACGGACGGTGCTCCGGGAACAAAGTAAAGCCAGGTGTGACTGGCGAGTAGAGCGACTCAAGGTCGCTGTATACGGCAACGGTCCTTGTCGCCGCTCCCTTGGCCGCGAACGGGTCGTAGTTAGGGAATTCGCGCGCAAGCGGGTCCTCCGCCCCGAGTGTCGGGCCGGTGTTGGTCGTCAGCTTTGAACCGAGCACCGCCCGGCGCCGGTTGGAGTCGGTGAATGTCAGTGTTGGTTGATCGGGGAGCAGCGCGCTGAGCGAGGCACGACTTAGGTCGGCGGCGTAGAAGCTGGCTCGACCAGGACTTAGCGCCCCAACCCCTGCCATCGCAACGATTCCGTCCGCGTCACCATCGACTACAGCGGGGTGCATCGCCGGGTGAACGCGCGTAATTCTTGGGCGCGCGGGCCGCGGAGCGCTGTACGCGCGAACCTCTCCCAGGCGCACCGACGGCCCTCCCCTATCCGCTGGTGGGTTG
>JAEMTR010000066.1 GCA_016462245.1 Solirubrobacteraceae bacterium | reverse complement strand
GCGACATCACCGACCAAGCTCAGGTTGACGCTGCAGTGGCCAAAGTTGTCGCCGAGGCCGGCGGGATCGACGTCGTCTTCTCGAACGCCGGGATCGGTGGCGGCGGCTCGTTGCGCTTACTCGACCCTGACGTGCTCGCAGCGATTACGAACGTCAACCTGATCGGCAACTGGCGCCTCATCCACGCGGCCCTGCCCCACGTGATCGAGCGGCGCGGCTACATCATCGCCAACGCCTCGGCTTCGGCGCTAATGCCAGCAATCGGATTCGGCGCCTACGCCTCCAGCAAGGCGGCGCTCGAACATCTGATGAACGTGCTTCGCGGCGAGGTTGCACACCTCGGCGTTGAGGTTGGCGTCTCCTACTTCTGGTTCGTCGGCACCGACATGGTTGAAGGCGCGGAGCGCGAAATGGGCCGCCTCGGTGGCCTTCGAAGCGAGATGCCTGGCCCGCTTAGAGGAATCGTCAGCGTTGAGAAGGTCGGCCAACTCCTCGCCACCGGCATCCGCGCACGAGCGCGGCGCGTCGTCGCGCCACGCTGGATCACTCCAATCTTCTTCCTGCGCGGGATGATCGGCGGCCTCGTTGATCGCGGCACGGCCGGGATTGCCGCCGAGCTAGACGACGCAACAGCCGAACGGATTACCGAGCAGGGCAGCTTCGCGGCCGCCTTCCGCAGCACGCAGGCAGGCCACCGCTCTGCGGCGGGCAGCGTCGGCAAGCCGCTTGACGACTGAGCGTTAGACCGGGCGCTTCTGCGAGGCGCGGTAGCGGCGCGCCAGTGAGTTCGTTGAGCTGTCGTGCTGGAGGTCGGGCTTATCCGAATCCATCAGCTGATCGGCGAGCGTTCCGGCAAGCACCTTGCCGAGCTCGACGCCCCACTGATCGAACGAATCGATTCCCCAGAGCACGCCTTCAGTGAAGGCGCGGTGCTCATAGAGCGCAACCAGCGTGCCGAGCGCACGCGGCGTTAGCTGCCCGTCGATCAGCAGCGTCGTTGAGGGCCGGTCGCCAAGGCAGATGCGAGCCGAGATCTGTTCCTCTGGGCTGCCGGCGGCGCGCAGCGTCTCGGCGTCGCGGCCGAAGGCCAGCGCCTCAGCCTGAGCGAACATGTTCGCCATCAGCAGGTCGTGATGGTTGCCGAGCGGGTAGATCGGGTCGCAGAAGCCGATGAACTCGGTCGGCACGATCTCCGTTCCCTGATGGATCATCTGGTAGAAGGCGTGCTGGCCGTTGGTGCCGGGCTCGCCCCAGAAGACGGCCGCCGTATCCCAGCCGACCTGGTCACCGTTCAGCATCACGTGCTTGCCGTTTGACTCCATCTCAAGCTGCTGCAGATAGGCCGGGAAGCGCGCCATCTCAGCTACGTAAGGAAGGATCGCGACGGTCGGAAGGTTCAGCAGGTTGCGGTTCCAAACGCCGACGAGGCCCATCAGGACCGGCATGTTCTGTTCCAGCGGAGCGCTGCGCAGATGCTCATCGACGGCGTTGAAGCCGGCCAGCATCTCAGCAAAGTTCTCGCGGCCAATCGCGCACATGATCGTAAGCCCGACCGAACTGTCCATCGAGTAGCGGCCGCCAACCCAGTCCCAGAAACCGAACATGTTGTCGGTGTTGATGCCGAATTTGGCTACGCCATCAGCGTTGGTTGAGACGGCGACGAAGTGATGCTCAACCGAGTCCTCGCCGAGCGCGTCGACGATCCACTCGCGCGCAGTGCCGGCGTTGGTCAGCGTCTCGAGCGTGACGAAGGTTTTCGAAACGACGATGAAGAGCGTCTCTTCAGGGTCGAGGTCGAGCGTCTTCTCAGCAAAGTCGCTGCCGTCAACGTTGGAGACGAAACGGAAGTTCATCCCGCGGTCGCTGTAGTGGGCGAGCGCGATCGTTGCCATCTCAGGGCCAAGATGCGAGCCGCCGATGCCAATGTTGACGACGTTGCGGATCGGCTTGCCGGTAGCGCCCTTCCACTCGCCGGAGCGGATCTTGTCGCTGAAGTCGCCCATCCGGTCAAGCACTTCGTGGACCTGGTCGACGACGTTGACGCCGTCGACGATGATCTCGTCACCCTTCGGCGCGCGCAGCGCTAGGTGCAGCACCGAGCGGTCCTCGGAGACGTTGATCGCCTCGCCGGCGAACATCGCCTTGATCCGCTCTTCGATCCCGGCCTCGCGGGCGCAGGCGATCAGCAGCTTGATCGTCTCAGGACTGGCGAGCTGCTTTGAGTAGTCGTAGTGGTAGCCGCCAAAGTCGACCGACATCTCGTCGGCGCGGCTGTCGTCGGCGTCAAACATCGAGGCCAGGCTCTGGCCTTTCAGCTCAGCGGCGTTGGCTTTGAGTGCTGCCCATGAGGGCAGCTCGTCGAGGCGTGTCTGCTTGATTTCCATCGCGACTACGCTCCGGCGAGGTCTGAACGCTTGGCGTTGATCGCTTCGATCAAGGTCGTCCAAGAGTTGACGAACGAGCTGGCGCCGTCGCTCTGCAGCTTCGCCGCGAGCGCGTCCAAGTCAACTCCGGCGGCCTCAAACTCGCTCAAGACCTCTTCGCAGTCGCCTCCGTCTGGATCCATCACGACTACCGGCGTTGGGCCATGGTCGCCGAAGTCGAGCAATGTTCCCTCCGGCATCGTGTTGACGGTGTAAGGAGCGGCGAGCCCTGAGATGTAGAGCGTGTCGGAGGCTTCCGGATCCTTCGTTCCGGTGCTGGCCCAGAGCAGGCGCTGCGGCCGTGCGCCTTCGTTCATCAGGGCCTGAACCCGATCAGATGCGAGCAGATCGCGGTAATCACGGTAGGCGCGGCCACCGATCGCGAGGCCCAGCTTGTCCTTCAGGTTGGCTGGGACTTGGTCGGCAACGGCGACGTCCCAGCGGCTCATGAAGAGCGAAGCGACCGACTGGATGTTTGGCGAAAGGCCGTCGGCGACGCGGCGCTCAAGGCCGGTGTAATAGGCATCGGCTGCGGCCAGTGCGTGGGCGCTGTTGAAGAGCAGCGTCACGTTGACAGGAATGCCGGCGTGGATCGCCGCACTGATCGCTGGCAGCCCCTCTGGCGTGCCGGGAATCTTGATGAAGACGTTGGAGCGATCAACCTTCGCGTGGAGCTCCTTCGCCTGGGCGACAGTGGCGTCGGTGTCGTAGGCCAGCTCGGGCGATACCTCGAGCGAAACGAAACCGTCGAGGTTGTCGGTCCGGGTGTGAATGTCGCCGAAGAGGTCAGCGGCGCGCTGAAGGTCGGAGATCGCGGCCTCAAAAAAGACCTGCTCATCGGTCATATCGCTGCCGTGAAAGCTATGAACTTGCTCGTCATAGGTGTCGCCGCCGGTGATCGCCTTCTCGAAGATCGTCGGGTTTGAGGTCAACCCTGTGACGCTCAGCTCAGCGATGTACTTCGCCAGCGTGCCCTCGTCGAGCAGCGTCCGTGTGATGTTGTCGAGCCAGAGGCTTTGGCCCGCTTCGTGGAGGGCTTGTGTCGCTTTCATTGCTTATTACTCCTTAGGCCGCTAGGCGGTCACTTGACTGGATCGTGGATGTGCGGGGGAATCCAGCCGGAGGCAGGCGCCAAGCGATCTGCTTCCTTCGGGCCCCACGAACCACGCTTGTATGGGTAGATAGGTGTTGCGTTGCCGAGGATCGGATCAACGATCCGCCAGGCCTCATCAATCGTTCCCTGGGTGGCAAAAAGGTCGTGGTCACCGTCGAGCGCCGCCGAAAGCAGTCGCTGATAGGGCGGGATCTGATGCGCGTCCTGGCGTACCGCCGCCAGCTCGATGTCCTCGACCTCGAAGGTGTCAACGGTTGGCTTGCGTGACTGAACTTCAATCGAAACAACCACCTGCGGGTTAATCTGGAAGCGCATCCTGTTGCCGCGCGGATGATCCTTCGGGAAAAGCTTCTCCGGCGGCGTCTTCAGCTCAACGACAATCTCGGTCGCCGTTACAGGCAAAGCCTTGCCGGCGCGAATCAGGACCGGCACATCGGCCCAGCGCCAAGTGTCGATGTGGAGCTTCATCGCTGTGTAGGTCTCGGTCGTTGACTTCGGATTTACGCCCTTCGTCTTGCGATAGCCCTCGTACTGGCCACGGACGATGTCCTTCGCCTTCAGCGTCCTGATCCCGCGCAGGAAGCGCGCCTTCTCTTCGCGCAGCGCAGCGTCGCCGTGGCCGCTGAATGGGTCCATTGCAACCAGCGTTAGAACCTGGAAAAGGTGGTTCTCGATCACGTCGCGAATCGTGCCGACGGCGTCATAGAACGAGCCGCGATTGGCAACATCAAAATCCTCAGCCATCGTAATCTGAATCTGACGAACGTAATCGCGATTCCAGACCGGCTCAAGGAAGGCGTTGGCAAAGCGGAAGAAAAGGATGTTCTCGACCGGCGTCTTGCCGAGGAAATGGTCGATTCGAAAGATCCGATCCTCAGGGAAGACATTGTGCAGCTCAGCGTTGAGCTTCTCGGCCGAGGCTAGGTCGTGGCCGAACGGCTTCTCAACGACGACGCGGCCCTGCTCAGCGAGACCAACGTCGCCGAGATGGCCGACGACCGGGCCGAACAGCGACGGCGGAATCGCTAGGTAGTGAACCGGTCGCTTGCAGCCTTTGAGTTCGTTCTGCAACTCGACGAAGGTGTTGTGGTCGGCGTAATCGCCGCCGGCGTAGCGCATCAGCGAGCTGAGCTTCTTGAAGGCCGCCTTGTTGAGTCCGTCGGCGCTGGCCTCAAGGCTCGCCTTGGCGCGGGCGCGCAGCTGATCAACATGGCCGCCCTCGCGGGCGACGCCGACAACCGGCACGTCGAGCTCGCCGTCGATAACCATCCGCTGAAGTGCGGGGAAGATCTGCTTGAACGCTAGGTCGCCGGTCGCCCCGAAGACGACCAGCGCGTCACCTCGCTTTGGCTTAGCCACTACTTGCTCCCTGCGGGCTTCTCGTCGTGGCCACCGAACTCGTTACGCATTGCCGACAGCAGGCGGTCTGCGTAATCGGCTTCGCCGCGGCTCGTGAAGCGTTCGTAGAGCGCCGTCGTCAGGACCGGTGCCGGCGTGCCGGTGTCGATCGCTGCCAAGGCGGTCCAACGACCCTCGCCGGAGTCGGAGACGCGGCCAGCAAAGCCGCTGAGGTCGTGGTCGGCGGCGAGCGCGTCGGCGATTAGGTCGAGCAGCCAGCTGCGGATCACGGTGCCGCGGCGCCAAACTTCAGCGATGTCCGGCAGGTTGAGGTCGTACTGGTAGTTCTCCGGGTTACGCAGCGGAGTCGTCTCAGCATCAACCTCTTGCGTGCCGCTACCAACGTTGGCGTGCTTGAGAATGTTGAGGCCCTCGGCGTAAGCGGCCATCAGGCCGTACTCGATGCCGTTGTGGACCATCTTCGTGAAGTGACCTGCGCCCGAAGGGCCGCAGTGCAGCCAACCCTCTTCGGCCGGAGTTGGATCACCGGTGCGGCCTGGGGTGCGCGGCGCTGAATCAACGCCTGGAGCTAGCGACTGCAAGACCGGGGCGATCATCGCAATCGCATCATCGGTGCCGCCGGCCATCAGGCCGTAGCCCTCAGTCAGTCCCCATACACCGCCGCTGACGCCGCAGTCGACGTAGTGGAGGCCCTTCTCTTTGAGCTCAGCGGCGCGACGGCGGTCGTCGATGTAATAGCTGTTGCCACCATCGATTACGAGGTCGCCCGATTCGAGCGCGTCGACGGCTTCCTTCAGCACCGGATCAACGATGCCGGCCGGAACCATCAGCCAGATTGCGCGCGGGGCGCTCAGCTTGGAGGCCATGTCGGCGGCCGAGTCGGCGCCGGTGGCACCCTTCGCGACGAGCGCGTCAACGGCGTCCTTGTTGGGATCAAAAACGACACAGTCGTGGCCGTCGAGCATCAGTCGCTCGACCATGTTGGCACCCATCCGGCCGAGGCCGATCATTCCAATCTGCATTAGCTATCTCCTTCTAGGTTGGCGTCTAGTCCTTCAAATTCCAGTAGTTCTACTTTGGCTCGGCGGCGCAGGTGGCGCGGCTCATCGCTTACTTCGGCCTGAGCGAAGGTGCGAACCAGCTCGCGCGCTACTTCGCTGCCGATCACGCGGCCGCCGATGCAAAGCACGTTGACTGCGTCGTGCTCGACGGCTTGGTGGGCGGTGTAGGTGTCGTGGATCGTCTGCGCGCGAATCCCTGGCAGCTTCGAGGCTGCAACGGCGATACCGGCGCCCGAGCCGCAAGCAAGGATGCCGCGCTCAGCCTCGCCGGAATCGATTACCTTGCCCATTTTCAGGGCCATGTCGGGGTAGTCGTCGCACTGGCCGAGGTCGATTACCTCATGGCCGAGCTCAGTTAGCGTCGAGGTAGCGACGTCATGGAGCGGCGCTCCGGCGTGGTCAACTCCAACGGCAAAGATCATCGGATCCGAGCCTAATGGGTTTTTTTCAATCGTGCTTGTCGATTATGTGAAGGCTGCTCTCTGTAACCTCGGCAAGCGATGATCGCCGACTGGTGGCAACGATCCCCTCGGCTCAGCGGCCGCGAACTGTTTTTCGTCGCGCTGGTGGCTGCCCTGGTCTCGACAATTCAATTCTGGCCGCTGATCTTGAATCTTGGCAGCGAGATTCCGCTCGACCTTGGCGACCCGCTGCCGCAGGCTTGGCAGATCGCCTGGGACGGCCACGCGCTGCTGACCCAGCCGCTCAGCTTCTTCCAGAGCAACCAGTTCTGGCCGCTGCACGACACGCTCGCCTTCTCCGACGCTCTAATCGGGTACACACCCGCGGGAATGATCGGTTCCGGCCCCGAGGCTGCGGTCGCACGCTACGACCTGCTCTTCCTCTTTGCCTTCGCGCTCTGCTTCTTTGGCGCCTACCTGCTGGCGCGTGAACTTGGCGCGCCGCCTTGGGCCGCGCTGATCGCCGGCGCGGCATTCGCTTACGCGCCTTGGCGGCTTGAGCAAGGCGGCCATCTGCACGTGATCTCGAGCGGCGGCATACCGATTGCGATCGCGCTACTACTGCGCGGCTACCGGCGTCAGTCTGCAGGGCTGATCCTCGGCGGCTGGGCTGTAGCGGCATGGCAGCTCTCGCTCGGCTTCTCGCTCGGGCTTCCGCTGGTCTACCTGCTGGCGCTGCTGGCGTTGATCGCCGCCGTGCTCTGGTGGCGCGCTGGCAGGCCCACTCCCGCGAGGCGTGTTGTGGTTGCGACGCTCGCCGGCGGCCTGCTGCTGGCTGCGACCGCCTTCTTTCTCTCTCGCCCCTATCTGCGCGTGCTCGATTCGTACCCTGAGGCTGAGCGCTCGGCAAACCTCGTCAGCTACTACTCGCCGCCGCTGAAAGCCTTCATCGCTGCGCCCGAGACAAACATGATCTGGGGTTCGGTGACGGCGCCGGTCCGCGCGGGCATGGACGCCGTAGCTGAGAAGACGCTATTCCCCGGTTT
>JAEMTR010000241.1 GCA_016462245.1 Solirubrobacteraceae bacterium | reverse complement strand
GGGCGCGGTCGGTAACTATCTCGGCGGTCTCGAGCCGGATCCGCGCCGCCTTCGGGCTAAGTGCGAAATGGTTTGCCAGCCTGCAGACAAGCTCAAGCGTCGGCGAGTCGTCATCTAGCTCGCTGACGAAGCGCTCAACCGCCGGTCGCGGCGCGATGAACTCGGCGGCGAAGCGGTTGGCAGACGACTCGTCTGGGTCGGTCTCATCACTCAGCGAGGAATTTGTGTCAAAGCCAGGGCCGTGGCCTAAATAATGGTGACCCAGCTCATGCGCGAGTGTGAAGCGGCGGCGCACAGCGGCGTCCTTACCGGCAATCAGCGCGACGTTTATCGCTGGCAGCTGCGCGTAGGCGCCGGCTAATCCCTTGCCGAGCAGCGCGATCACAACGACCAAGTCAAAGCTCTGCTCAACGGTCGTGACGATGCACTCCAGCGGCATGTCGAGCGGCACATCGGTCTGCGCCCGCGCCTCGAGCGCCGCGGCCGTCGCCCGCTCCCGCCTCAGCTCCTTCTCTGCTTCAGTCTCACTCACCGGCGCGAGCGTACATTGCGGCGGGAACGGTTAGTGGGCTGTGAGCAGTCCGCGCCTCGCCGAGCGGCGTATCCTTTTCGACAATGAGGAATCCAAGCCAATCCGCTCTGGGCGCGTGGTCCGGTGGCCGCTTCATCCACTTCGGCGAGGAGATCGAAGAGCAGCGGCTGGTCGAACTGCTGCGCCCCGGAAACGGGATCGACACGCTGATCACGGCCGACGCTTACGGCGCTGGCGCCGCGGACGAGATCGTCTGCCAGTCGCTGACCGGCGTGCCGCGAGAGGATTACTGCCTCGTTGGTGCGGTCGGCCACGACTTCTATGACGGTGAGAGGCGCGGCGCAAAAGGTTTCCAGCGCTTTACCGACGCTGAGCTGCGTGGCCCTGATCAGTACGCCAGTTATCTGCGAATGGCGACCGAGCGCAGCCTCGAGCGCTGCGGCGTAGACCACTTCGACCTGCTGCTGCTGCACAACCCAGACCGCATCGGTTACACCAGCGAGGTCGTCTGGAAGGCGATGGCTCAGCTGCGCGAGGAAGGCCTGACAGGAAAGATCGGCGTGGCTCCTGGCCCTGCCAACGGATTTACGCTCGACATCATCGACTGCTTTGAACGCTTCGGCGAGATGATCGACTGGGCGATGGTGATCCTCAACCCATTCGAGCCGTGGCCGAGCCGTTTGGTGCTGCCCGCGGCCGAGCGCTACGACGTCTCGCTGATCGCGCGCGTAGTCGACTACGGCGGGATTTTCCACGGCGACGTTGCTCCCGGCCACGACTTCCCTGAAACAGACCACCGCCGCTATCGCCCGGGGGATTGGGTCGAGAGCGGCTCAGCGAAGCTCGACCGGCTGCGCCCAATCGCAGAACGCCACGGGCTAACGCCGCTCCAGCTGGCCTGCCAGTGGACGCTGGCCCAGCCGATGGTGCGCTGCGTCGCGCCGACGCTGATTCAGGAGGGTGGCGAAGACGCGCGGGCAATTGAAGAGAAGCGCGCCGAGCTTGCCGCGCTTCCTTCCGAGATTCTCCTAACCGCTGAGGAGATCGACGAGATCAACGCCGTTGGCGAGAACGCCGGCTGCATGACGCTGAAGGGCGCCGCTCCTGATTACGACGGTGATCCGGTAGCCGACCAGTGGCCGCTCGACGAGCAGCTAGTCAAGCTCGCCGCCCGCTGGGAGATCGACCCCGAGGCGCAGCTGCGCCTGCTGAACGCCTAATGACCGAGCTGCCGCGGCTAACAGAAGAGTCGCTGCCAGAGGGTCCGTTCGAACTCTTCGCGGCCTGGCTCGGCGACGCAGAAGCGAGCGGAATGACCGACCCAAACGCGATGACGCTCGCGACCGCCGGCGCTGACGGAAGGCCGAGCGCGCGCACAGTGCTGCTGCGCGGTGTGGGCGACGACGGCTTCCGCTTCTTCACCAACCGGACGAGTCTCAAGGGCCGCCAGCTGGGTGAAAACCCGCGCGCGCAGCTGCTCTTCTTCTGGCGCGAGATCGGCCGCCAAATTCTGGTCCACGGCAGCGTCGATC
>JAEMTR010000240.1 GCA_016462245.1 Solirubrobacteraceae bacterium | reverse complement strand
CTGGGCGCCCGATCGGAAACAGACGGTCACAGATCAGGCCTGCCCGCCGCAGCAGCTCGTTGCAGTATTGGCTGCAGATAACGCCGCAACGATTGCCGTCGGCGACGGCGCGCTAATCTTTCGAAAAGAGCTGGAAAGCGGCGACATTACGGTCCCCGAAGACGGCTCAGTACTGCATCAGCTTGGTGGCGCTGCGCTCTGCGAACTGGCCGCCGCTGGTGACCCGATCAGCGCAGCGGCGCTAGTTCCCCGCTACGTACGCAAACCGGACGCTGAGATTTCACTGCAGAAGCGCACCGAATCGAAATGACCGACACGACACTCGAAACTCGCCGCCTCGTCTTTGCCGACCTGCCAAACGTAATCGCGATCGAGCGGCGAGCCTTCCCTACGCCGTGGTCGCTGGCGATGTTTGTGCTCGAGCTGAGCAAGCCTGAGGGCATCTGCCTCGCCGCGCAGCGCGACGGCCAACTTGTTGGATACATCATCTGCTCGCGCTTCGATCAGGTCTGGCACATCATGAACGTCTCGGTAGACCCCGACCTCCAGCGCCGTGGCATCGCGACGACGCTGATCGAAGCGGTGATTGCCCGCGTCGGCGGCGAGGCACAGATCACGCTTGAGGTCAGACCGACCAACGTTGGGGCGATCGCGCTTTATAAAAAGTTCGGCTTTCTCGCCGCCGGCTCGCGGCCTCGCTACTACCAAGACAACGGCGAGGACGCCGTGATCATGTGGCGCACGCAGGCAACGCTGCGCGGCGAGTTGGATGATGTCCCGGCCGCAAAGGCAAGGCCGGTCGCCGCGCCGTGAGCGGCGCAATCCTCGCGATCGAGACCAGCTGCGACGACAGCTGCGCAGCGGTTCTCGCCGCCGACGGGACGATCCTTTCGAATGTAATCGCTTCGCAGGGGATCCACGATAAGTACGGGGGCGTCGTGCCTGAGATCGCCGCGCGCCACCACCTAGCGCTGCTGACGCCGACGATCGATGCTGCGCTGAAAGAAGCTGGACTGACGCTCGCTGAAATCGAACGCGTCGCAGTAACCCAAGGCCCGGGACTAATCGGCGCACTGCTGGTTGGTGTCGGTCAGGCGAAGGCGATCGCTGCGGCGCGGCACATTCCGCTAGTCGCCGTCGACCACCTCCAAGGCCACGTTGCGGCCAACTTCATCTCTCCCGAACCGTTCGAGCCGCCGTTCATCTGCCTGATCGCGAGCGGCGGTCACACGCTGCTGGCGAGGGTTGAGGATCACAGCTCATACACGCTGCTTGGCGAGACGCTCGACGACGCCGCCGGCGAGGCGTTCGACAAGGGCGCACGGATGCTCGGCTTGCCGTTTCCGGGCGGCCCTGCGCTGCAGGCGCTCGCCACCGAAGGCGACGAAGAAGCCTTTGACTTCCCGACAGCGCGCAACGTCAAAGGGCTGGATTTCTCGTTCGCCGGCGTCAAGACCTCGCTGCTCTACGCGATCGCAGACCTCGGCGAGGCCGAAACGCAGCTGCGCCGCGCCGACCTCGCAGCTTCGTACCAGCGGGCGATCGTCGAGGCACTAGTTGAGCGGCTAACGCGGGCGCTCGACGCCAGCGGGCTGGGCCGAGTTGCGATCGGAGGTGGCGTCGCCGCCAACGGCCCTTTGCGTGACGCTGTCTCAGCGCTCGGCGCGGTCAGCCACATTCCCGACCGCCTGCTCTGCACCGACAACGCCGCGATGATCGCCAGCGCGGCCCGGTTCCTGCCTGATTGTTCGCCCGAATCAGCCCTCGCGCTCGACGCATACCCCAGTGGTGCGATGCGATGACGACGCAGATAACGATCTACCAACGCGACGGCTGCCACCTCTGCGAGATTGCGACCGCGCAGCTCGAACAGCTCCAGAGCGACTACCAGTTTGAGCTTGAACAGATCGACATTGAGTCAAACGATCACCTTCATCGGCTCTACTTGGAGCGAATTCCCGTGATCGCGCTCGACGGTGAGGAGCTTTACGACTTTGAGATCGACCTTCCCGATCTTAAAAGTCGCCTGCTCGCAATCTCGGCGCGGTAGCATCGCAACGATGACAAGCAG
>JAEMTR010000065.1:3303-7564 GCA_016462245.1 Solirubrobacteraceae bacterium | reverse complement strand
CGGGTTGCCTGGAGGGCGTCCTCCACGCGGTGCTTCTTCTCCTTCATCTCGGTCTCAGTTGCGGCGCCGACCTTAACTACGGCCACACCACCTGAGAGCTTCGCGAGCCGCTCTTGCAGCTTCTCGCGATCGAAATCGGAGTCGGTGTTATCGACCTCGGCCTTGATCTGGTTAACGCGGCCCTTGATCGCGTCGCTGTCGCCAGCGCCGTCGACGATCGTCGTCGTGTCCTTCGAAACGACGATCCGGCGTGCGTGACCGAGCTGCGAGATCTGTGTGTTCTCGAGCTTCAGTCCCATCTCCTCGGTGATTACTTCGCCACCGGTGAGAATCGCGATGTCTTCGAGCATCCGCTTGCGGCGGTCGCCGAAGCCAGGGGCCTTGACGGCAACACCGGTGAAGGTGCCGCGCAGCTTGTTGACAACCAGAGTTGCGAGGGCCTCGCCCTCAACGTCCTCGGCAATGATCAGCAGCGCCTTACCGGACTGCATTACCTGCTCGAGCACCGGCAGCACGTCACGTACTGAACCGATCTTCTGGTTGGCGATCAGCACGTAGGCGTCGTCCAGCACTGCCTCCATGCGGTCTTGGTCGGTGACCATGTAGGGCGAGATGTAGCCCTTGTCGAACTGCATGCCCTCAGTGAATTCGAGGTCCATGCCGAACGTCTGGCCTTCTTCGACGTTTACAACGCCGTCCTTGCCGACCTTCTCGATCGCGTCAGCGATTACGTCGCCGATATCTTCGTCGCCAGCCGAAATCGTGGCTACGCGAGCGATCTGATCCTTGCCGGTGACTTCCTTCGACTGCTTGCCGATGCCGGTAACGATCTCGTCGACGGCGTACTCAATCCCGCGCTTAAGCGCGAGTGGCTGAGCACCAGCGGTTACGTTCTTGAGGCCTTGGCGAACAATCGCCTGGGCCAGAACGGTCGCTGTCGTCGTGCCGTCGCCGGCAACGTCGTTGGTCGCTGTTGCGACCTCTTTGACGAGCTGAGCACCCTGGTTCTCAAATGGGTCCTCAACGTCAATTTCGCGAGCGATTGTGACGCCGTCGTTGGTGATCGTCGGTGCGCCGAAGCGCTTGTCGATCACTACGTAGCGGCCCTTCGGACCGAGCGTCACTTTGACTGCGTTAGCTACGGCGTCAACGCCGGCCTCGAGGGCCTTGCGTGCGTCCGCGTCAAACTTCAATTCCTTAGCCATTTGTTCAGTTCTCCTTTGGGCCTAAGACTCGACGATCGCGAGAATGTCGCTCTCGCGCAGAACGAGGAGGTCCTCGCCGTCAACTTTGATGTCGGTGCCGCCGTACTTGCTGTAAAGCACGACGTCTCCCTTGCTTACGTCGAGCGGGACGCGCTTTTCGCCGTCCTCATCCCAACGACCTTCGCCAGCGGCGACGATCTCGCCCTTCTGGGGCTTCTCTTTTGCCGTGTCGGGGAGCAGCAGGCCGCTAGCGGTCGTCTCCTCCTCGTCGATGGCGCGGACGATCACTCGATCGCCAAGCGGCTTCAAATTCATTTCACATGCCTCCGGTAGTTGCGCTATTTACGAACGTTCTAGGGCGTTAGCCCGGCGCTATTGGCACTCAACACGTGCGAGTGCCAATGACGCTGCGGGAGATAATAGCGCCTCAGTTCTGCGCGCCACCGATGCCGAGACGGGCATCGGTGAAGGACTGCGGGTTTTCGACGATCTGCGAGAAGCGCACGACCGTCACGATGTCCTCCATCGTCACCGGCTGGCCGTAGATCTGCTCAAGGAAGTGAATTAGATCCTCGTGGCGGCGCAGCTCAGGGTTGTCGTGCTCAATGTCGCGCGGCGAAAGGTCGCGAACGCGCTTCACGTCAACCTGATCGATAACCGCTTCGAAGATCTTCTCTCGCGGTGAGAACTGGTAGCCAATCGTCACCAGCACAGCCTGATTCTTGCGGTACTTGTGGCTCTTGTCGCCAAGCCGAATCGTTGCCGTCTTACGGCCACGGCGCAGCTGGTCGGCAAAGATCGTCGAATAGAAGTTGAGTACCTGCATTGCGGCCAAAGACTATCGCGCTAGGGCGCTCGATGTGAGCAGCCGCGTGTGAGCAGCCGCGTAGCTAGTAGATGAAGCCGGTCAGCAGATCGGTGTCGAGGACCTTGATTCGTCCGCGTCCCTGCTCAATCGCGCCGGAGTTGGCGAGCGTCGTCAGGAAGCGGCTGGCGGATTCGCGCGAGCAGCCAGCCAGCTGCGCAATGTCGGCCTGAGTGATGATCAGTTCGACCGGGTCATCGCCGTTTCCGTTGCCGCCGGCGCCTTCCAGTCGGGCCTGAGTTACGAGGTCGCCGAGCACGATCGCAACGCGGCTCTGCACGGTCTGGAACGACTGCCGCGTGAGCCGCTCATTAGCAATCCTCATCCGCCGACCGAGCGAGACGACGAGCTTGCTGGCGATCGCGCCGTGCTCGTTCATCAGCCGCCGCATGTCACGGCCCGGAATCGCGATCAGGTCAACCTCGTCGAGCGTCTCAACTGTGGCTGAGCGCAGCTCGTCGTCGAACATTGCCAGCTCGCCGAAGATGTCGCCGGGACCGAAGTGGGTCAAAGTGATCGTGCGCCCGTCGGGATGCTCGCGGATCGCGCGGGCGTGGCCGCTGCGCACGACGTAACAGGTGTTGCTGGGGTCGCCTTCGCGGAAGATCACCTGGCCGCCGGGGAAGCGGCGCGTGACCACAACCTCCGCGACGCGGTGGAGATCTTCATCTCCAAGCGTCTCAAAGACGGGCACGGCCTGAAGCAGGGTGTACGTCTCCTCACTCATCGTTGGGGAGGCTACCTATGCGCGCCTGAAAAGGCGTGGGTCGTTGCTGATCACGCCAGCAATCCCAAGCCGCTCGAACTGCTCTATCTGCTCCGCGTCGTCGACGGTCCAGACGTACAGCTCGCCGCCAGCGCCACGGACCGCGCGCGCTAGGCGCGGGGTGACGAAGGCCCAGTGGCACATCAGCGCATCGACGCGCCCATCGCGGATCGCCTTCGATGCCATCGCTGGCAAGCGGATTCGGTAGTAGATGATCGCGCCGTAGGCAGGCCAGCGGTAGTAGCGGTGGTCGGTTAGGTCGCGGTGGGCGCGCGGGAACGACCAGCCGATCGTGAGTCCCGGCGCGATCTTGCGCAGCAGCGTCAGGCTCGGCTTCTCCATCGTCGAGATCAGCGAACGCTCGGCAAGGCCATGGCTGCGCAGCGCGTCAACGGTTCGCTGCTCGTAGCCCTGCAGCTTCATGTCAACGTCGAGCTGGACGTGAGCAAACTGGGGTTGTGCGAGGTGCGCGAGCCCTTCGTCGAGCGTCAGTGGCGTGCGCTCGCGAGCATCTTTGAAGTCGTGCGCTAGTCGCAGCTCGCCGCTGCCGTCGAGCCGCTCCGGCAGAACGTCGAACTCGATCATGTCGACACCGGCTTCTAGCGCCGCGTCGAAGCTGGCGGCAGTGTTCCCGTGGACCAATGCGTCGGCGCCCTTGTGGCCGACGCGCTTCGGGCGGCCCTCGCTGCCGGCGCGGCCGCGGCTTAGCTGCGGCATCGCGCTCTATGCGAGGGCGTCGTGATCTTTGCGTTACAAGCCACGGTTCCTAATTCGCCACGCGACAGCCGGTGCCTGCCGCCCGCCCGGTACGGTTGGCGCTGTGCAACGGGCGCTCTCAAAGATCGTTGGCGAAGCAAACGTTCTCCCCGGCGATGACTCGATCTACACCGCGGACGAGACGATCTTCGCTGCTGACGGCCGGGCCGATCTCGTTGTATTGCCAAGCAGCGCCGAGGAAGTGACCGAGGTTGTTGCCTGGTGCTACTCGCACGATGTTCCGATCACGCCGCGCGGTGGTGGCAGCGGCTGGGCCGGCGGCGCAGTACCGCTGGGTTCGGGGATCGTGCTCGGCCTGGAACGTCTGAGCGCGGTCCGCAGCTTCGAACCACTGCAATGGCGGATCGAGGTCGAAGCCGGCGTTACAACCGCGACTGTTCACCGCCTCGCGCTCGAAAACGGGCTCTACTTTCCACCTGACCCCGGAGCTCCTGAGCAGTCGCTGATTGGCGGCAACGTTGCCACCAACGCTGGCGGGCCGCACTGCTTCAAATACGGCGTAACCGGTGCCTGGGTGACCGGCGTCGAGGCCGTGATAGCGCCCGGCGAGCTGATTCGCGTCGGCGGTGCGGCGCGCAAGGACGTCGCCGGTTACGACCTCGCGGCGCTACTGACCGGCAGCGAGGGGACATTGGGCGTAATAACTTC
>JAEMTR010000065.1:0-3203 GCA_016462245.1 Solirubrobacteraceae bacterium | reverse complement strand
TTCGGTCACGCCGGCGACGGCAACCTGCACTCGACCTTCATGCTCGATCCAGATGACGAGCTGGCGGTGCGTCGCGCGATGGCAGCCGGTGACGATTTGCTGGCGATGGCGATCGAACTGGGCGGAACGATCAGCGGCGAGCACGGCATCGGCCTCGCCAAGAACGGCTGGCTGCACAAACAGTGGGGTGGCCCAGCTTCCCGAGCGCACGAAGCGATCAAGCAGGCGCTCGACCCAAAGAACCTGATGAACCCGGGAAAGAAGCTGACCTAGAGGCGCGCTGCCCCGCTACGCTCTGGGGCGATGCGCCTGATCTATTCCGCCACTGCCGTAATCGCGCTCGTTGCGCTCGCTGGCTGCGCCCAAGGTGGCACGAAGACGACCAGCTCATCGGACAAGTATTCCGGCGACGAAAAACTGATCGCAAATACGATCGAAGACTTCCAAGCCAACGCCACAGCTCAGGATGGAGCGAAGATCTGCAGCACACAGATCACGGCGCAGCTCGCGAAGCAGATCTCAGCGAAGAACTCGGGCGCCAGTTGCGCGACGGCAGTTACGGCGGGAATGAAGGCGACCGACGAGGCCGACCTAACCGTCACTGAGGTGACGATCGACGCCAAGGACGACAACAAGGCGACCGCCACCGTCAGCGCCAAGACCGGTGAGAAGTCTTCGCAGAAGTACAGCTTTACGCTTGAGCGCGCCGATAAGCGCTGGCAGATCAGTAGCTTCGGCTAGCCCGCGCTGGCGCTGGCGCTGGCGCTGGCACTGCGGGCGTGAGCGGTTCGCCGGTCGCGCCGCCGAGGCGTGAAACCGGCCTCCGGCCGGGTTTCACGGAATTCCTCGGCTGGCGCGCCGACGGACCGCTCACGGTGCGCGATTGCCAACGCGAGCGCTTAATCACTTCGACCTAAGGAGGGGTTTGTAGGAACCGTCGCATTGTTTTGCTGGGTGTGCGATAGTCGCTGGCACGAGCCGCATGATGTGGCTCCCCTGAGGAGGGATGAAGATGATTTTTGGTTCTCGACGCGCGGACTCCGCGCACCGCTCAAGCGGGCTTCGCAAACTTCTAATCGCTGGCGTAGTTGCCGCAGCGATTTCCGTCGCTGCCGCTCCCGCGGCTCCGGCTTCCAGCGCGACCGGCGCCCAAGCTCCTGTAACCGAAGGGCCTGAGCTGCTCTACGGTGGCACCGGCTCCACCTGCTTCTGGCATGTTGGTGCGATCGGCGTTGAGGATTACAACATCGCCTACCCAGACGCTGGCGCTCACTACTGGGGTGCGATTTGGACGCACGTCCCGGGCTCGACGCTACGCCTCAAGGGCCAGTTCCCTTATGCGCGCTACACCTCGCTAAATGCCTACGATCGCCTCGGCGCGATTCAGGACACGATCAGCGACTTCCAGTGGACTCCAGATAAGGGCTCGTCCAACCCGTTCAGGCCTGGTGTCAGGCGTGACGTTGCGAAGCGCAACTACACGGTGACGCTTTCGCCCGGTCAATCGCCTGTCGCGTTCACTCCCAACCGGCGCTCCAACCTCCCGGCGCGTAACACCCTGTACACCGAGCCGGCTGGCGGCGACACGATCCGAGGGATCGCAATTCGCGTTTACATTCCGAACAAGGGTAAGAACATTGAGGGCGGCGTATCGTTGCCGAAGCCAGAGCTAACTCTCGCTGACGGCACCGTTCTGACCGGTAAGGCGGCTTGCGCTGCGCTCGGTTCAGAGACCGCGCAGACGCTCGATCCATCGGCCTTGCTGCTCTCAGCCGAGCAGTACGACGCGCTCCGCTACCAGGCAGGCAAGCCGGACTACTTCCCGGCGCTCGCTGACGGCAAGACAAACTGGCGCGTTCAGTACAACCGCACCTACCTGCTGAACCTCTTCCGCCCGGAGGCAGATCCGATGCAGGGCGCGACCAAGCTCGGCCAGGCAGGGTTCTTCCCGAACGGTGACAACCAGTATGTAAGGAACGCGATCAACCGCAAGTTCGGCAAGGTCTACGCGCTGCGTGGAAAAATCGGTACAACGGCGAGGACGTTCACGAACCCGAAGGGCAAGTGGGAGGCGACAGACCTTCGCTACCAGTCGTTCTGCATGAACGAATCACCGAAGACAACGCGAGTGATGGACTGCGTCTATGACGAGGAGGTTCCGCTCCGGGCCGGCCGCAAGTACCTCGTGGTCACCAGCCGCGCTGTCGACAAGCCAAAGAACGCGACCGCGAAGTGCGGCGTGGCATGGATTGAATGGTCGCCTCGTGGCGACGGCGGAAAAGACACCGACTTCGGTTGGATGCAGATCCGCAACATGCTCCCGGCGGCGGGCTTCAAGAATGCGATCCAGGGCACGAGCACGCCAGGTGACGAGAAGAAGGTTCTCGGCGCTTACCTGCCGGACTCCAAGTACTACGAGGACAAGAAGGCATTCGAGAAGCTCGGCTGCCCGGCCAAGTAGTTCTGTAGACGCTCAAGAAGCGCAACACTCGCGGCCCGGGTCCCTGATGGGACTTGGGCCGCAGTGCTGTCTGGGCGCAGTTTCGATTCGGGCTTAAGCGGTTCGCCGGTCGCGCCGCCGAGGCGTGAAAGCGCCCTCCGGGCTGGCTTTCACGGAATTCCTCGGCCGGCGCGCCGACGAACCGCTTAAGGCTTGCGCTTTTGGGCGCTGGTGTTAGCCCTTGCGTTCTAGCTGGTAGGTGTTGTCGAGCTCGTCGGAGAGAACGGTTACTTGGGTCTTCGTTGTGAGCGTTAGGTCGCGCTTCAGTTTCCTTGAGCTGAAGGTCCAGCCGGCGGGCGGCTTCAGGCGGTTTTTCAGGCCGGGGAGCCCGCTGAGCGTTAGCTTCCGGTCGACCTGCTGCGAGTAGGTCTGCATCACATAGACGCTTCCGTCGGGGGCCGTCAGCTCATAGACCCTGTGTTCCTTGCCGAAGGTGAAAACGCGTGAGCCGCTCGCCACGGCTGGGGTGTAAGGGGTGAGCCCCGGCACGCCGTTGGTGACCGGCACCTTGATCTGGGCGATCGTGCGCATCTTCAGGCCGCTGAACGTGCGGTACTTGCCACCGAAGCCGGGCGCGACCTTCAGCACAACCTTCGAGAGCAGCGAGAAGCGAGGGCCGTTGAGCCTGACGACGAGCGCGCCGAGCTCGGTCGCGAGCGCCGCCGCGTTCTGCTTCTTCCACAGCGCCGCTGGGCAATCGTTG
>JAEMTR010000064.1:2552-7665 GCA_016462245.1 Solirubrobacteraceae bacterium | reverse complement strand
AGATAGAGCCCGGTCGACTCAGCGGCGCAGGATCTCAGGCCCTCAGCAGCTCGATGTCGGAGCGAACCATCAGTCGAATCAGATCATCAAAGCTGGTCGTCGGCTCCCAGCCGAGCTCGCGTTCGGCCTTCGAATAGTCGCCAACCAGCTCAACCACCTCGGCCGGGCGCACAAACTGTGGGTCGAGCTCAACGTACTGTTCCCAGTCGCCTAGGCCAGCCTCGTCGAAAGCGATCTCGACGCACTCGCGTACCGAGTGACGCTCATTAGTTGCAATCACGTAATCGCTCGGGGTCTCTTGCTGCAGCATCAGCCACATCGCTTCGACGTAATCCTTGGCGTAGCCCCAGTCACGCTCAGCGTCGAGGCTTCCAAGCGCAAGCTTCTCTGCCTTCCCGAGCTTGATCGCCGCAGCGTGCCAGGTGATCTTCCTCGTTACGAAGTCGATCCCGCGGCGCGGCGACTCGTGATTAAAGAGAATCCCGCTTGTAGTGAATAAGTCGTAGGACTCGCGGTAGTTGACGGTGATGAAGTGCCCATAGGCCTTCGCGGCGCCGTACGGCGAGCGCGGGTAGAACGGCGTTCCCTCGGTCTGCGGCACATCGCGTGCCATGCCATACATCTCGCTCGACGAAGCTTGGTAGAAGCGGGCCTCAGGGCATGTTTCGTGCATCGCTTCGAGCATCCGTGTTACGCCGACGGCGGAGAGCTCTGCTGTAAGTACCGGCTGCGCCCAAGATGATCCAACGAAACTGGTTGCCGCCAGGTTGTAGATCTCGTCGGGGCGGCTCGCGCGGAGCGCCTCGGTCAGCGAGCCTTGGTCGAGCAGGTCGCCTTGGTGGAGTGTGATCTGCCTGCGGAGGGGATCGATCAGCTCAAAGTTGTCACTTGGCGACCGCCGCACCATTCCGTGGACCTCGTAGCCCTTCTCGAGCAGCAGCTCGGATAGGTAGGAGCCGTCTTGGCCCGAGACCCCGGTTATAAATGCTCGTTTTGCCATTGCGGCCCTGAGCCTACCGTTGCTTGCCGTCTATGCGATCGGCCCAGACCAGCGCCGCGATCGGCATCAGCAGGGCGGTGAGGCAGGCGATCGCGACGAGCAGCGAGATGGTCCAAGTTGGGAGCGTGCCGAGTGTCGTTGCCGAGACGCGCGCGGGAATGTCGCCAAGGACGCTGCGCATCGGCTCGTCAGTTGGGCGCAGCATCGTGAGAACGATGTCAACCGCGGTTCGCTTCCCAGCGACTGTTGTTTGCGGGTTGAGGGTCGAGCGCGGTTCGTCGGTGCCGACGAGCGTTAGGGCTTCCTTCGTTGGTTTGATGCAGATTGTCGCCGGAAGCGCGTTGGCCTTAACAGCGGGGGAGAACGCTGCCGTCAGCTGCGTATTCGGGCCAGCGTTTGCTGCGGCAACGACCTTGCCACGGCTCTGGTAACCGGCGCCAGTTAGCGTGACGCTTACGCCGTCTCCACTTACTTGGGGCCCGAGGACGAGGTAGCGCACGCGGCCCATCTCTGGGGTTAGAAAGACCGGCTGCGTACAGGCCTTACTGCCGGTCCGCAGCGGCACCAGTGACAGCACGTTGAGGCCCTGCAGGCCAGGTGTCGAGACGATCGTCTCGCGATCGGCGTTCAGTACCGGCGCAAGCGTCATCAGGTAGCACGCAGCGAGCGTGACGGCCGCCGCACCGATTATCGCTGCAGCTCTAGCCATAGAAACGAAGGGCGGTTAGGCCAATCCCGGAGAGAGCCAGGACGGCACCGATTGACAGGACGCAGGCACCTATTACGGGACCAGCTCGGCGTGGTAGTGAGCTCATCACCCACGCCGCCGCGATGCCGTAGATGCCGACGGCGGTGAGTAGATAACGCCCAGTGATGATCGGGTCACCATTTGCCTGCAGTTCGCGGTAGCTGACGAGGTGCACCAGCAGCAGCATCGATAGAAGAAAGGCGAGCAGCATCGCAACCAGCGGCCAGTTCTTGCGGATCGTCGACCAGCGCGCAACGACTGTCGAATAAAGGGCGATCAGGGCGAGCATCACTCCGTTCTGGACGAGGCTGACAAAGGTTGCGCTCGGCGTCACGTCGAGTTGGCCGAAGTCCGAGAAGAAGGACCGGATGAAGACCTGCTGGTACCCGTACTCCGGCCCAAGTTGAGTCAGGAAGTCCGGCCGAGGCAGGTAGAAGTTCCAGATATAGGAGCCAAACTCTCTGACGTCGGAAACGGGCGCCGAGTTTCCCCATCGCGCGATCAGCACCGCGGTCGCGGCTGCTGCCGCAGCGATCATCGCAATCCCGAGTGCATCGACGGCGGTGATCCAATCGCGTTGATCACGCGAAGCCGCCGCTCTCCGAGCCGAGAACCACGCAACGAAGAGAAGTGGCGCGACCAAGAAATAGCCACGCGGGTGCGTTAGCGCGCCTGCTGCTGTGAGTGCCAGGATCGCAATCGCTCGCCGCGTGTTTAACCCGCGGCAGATGATCAGTGCTGCAGCGAGGATGAACCCGGTCGCGATCGCGGTGATGAGGATGTCCGGGTTGATGACCGCCGCGGTGAAGCCAAGTTTTGGTTGGAGGGCGACCAAGCCCGCAGCGACGACGCGCGGCCAGAGCCCAGCCAGCACGACGGCGGCGAGCATCCAGGTCAGCGCGACCGTCAAGCCAAACAGCAAGACCCCTACGAGTCGCATCGCTAACAGTCGGTCAGCGATCTTTCCGCTCGGGGTTATGCGGTAGGCGATCGCAACGAGGCCGTAGTAGAGCGGTGGGTAGTTGGCCGCAGCGTTTGGCCCTGACCCTGTGCTGCTCGATTCTGGCGGAAGCTGGGCGAGTGCCTGGTTGACTGCCGAGCTGGCAGGCCAGTCGATTCGCCCTGTTGGGTTACCAACGAGCGACGATGCGCCGAGGCCTCGAACCAGCGACGTGATCTCCGGCGAGAGGCTCCCGGTTCCGGTGGCTAGCTCGGGAGGCTTCCCTGTCTCAGCTAAATATTGAGCGTATGGAGCATGAGATTCCTCATCGGGGCCATTCAGCGGCGGGGTCAGGACCGCCCACAAGGCTCCTTGTGCGAGAGCGACGATGACAAGCGCAGCGAGCACAAACCGCGAGAGACGCTGACTCTGGGGCGCTAGTTCCGCGTCGGTCGCGTGTTGGTCGCTCTGGTGGGCATCGGTCACGGCTGAAATAGCGCAGATCGCCCGAGCGCTAACGAGTTGTGACCCGAGGGTCGAGGGCCATTGACCACTCCTGCAGAGTATCGGCACTCACGGGCGGCACCGACAACTGCTTGACCGGCGTCTAACCCCCAAGCTCGAGCGGGGTAGGCGATCGCTGCGTCAATCAGTCCGTGTCCTTTCCCCCGAATAGAGAGCCTTTGATTGCGCGGCGCGCAGCGAACAGCTGTGCCAAACCCGGTAGCCCGTTGATCTGCCGCCAGCGGCCGGCGTCTGCGGCTAGCGAGCGGTAATAGCCGCGCGAGCCGCGTTCCTTCTCTAGGCCGACGCGTAGCTGCATCATCATCCCTGGTAAATAATTGAGTCGATCGGGCTGTGGTTGGTCAGCGATCTGATGCAATGCCGCGGCGAACTTGCTGCTCGACTCGTGCCAATCTGGCCAATCTTGCGCTGTCGCCAATGCGCCTCTGCGCAGCTTCGTTAATAGTTCGCGGTCGCGCGCCAATAGATCGAGCTGGGCGGCGGTGCCGCGCTCATCGTCCCAATCGCAGATCAGCGCGTTGACGCCGTGCTCGATGTATTCATCGTGACCGGTCACCTCGGTCGTAACGCATGTTGCTCCGCGGTGGAAACCCTCGAGCGGTGGGCCGTACATTCCCTCGACGCGCGAGAGCTTTACCAGGACGTCGGTGTCGCTATAGATTGTTGCCAGCTCGGGCTGTGAAAGCGGCCCGATCGCGCGCGAGGCGTACTTGGGCTCAAGCCCCTCAAATGTTGGGCAGACGATCGTCAAGCGATGTGGCTCTTTCATCTTGTCAGCGGCTTTGATCGCCGGCCTCAGGCCCTTGTACCACGACTCAGGGCTACCCTCGATCAGCACGCGCAGCGGCTCGTCGATGTTTGGCTCAATCGTTTCGACTGGGGCGAAGATCTGCTTGTCGATCCCGTTGCGGACCAGACGGACGCTGGCGTCCGGTCGCAGCTCGCCGAGCGTCTCCGCAATCCAACTGGCCTCAGTGATGAAAGCGACCGGCAGATCGAGCGTAAGCCTGGCGCTGAGCCGTTCGATCGACTCGTGCGGCTCGTAGAAGCGATCCTCGAGGCTTTGAACGAACGATGCGTAGCGCTTGGCGCGAAGTAGAAAGAGCGAGTAGGTGGTCTCCCACCAGGTTGAGATCGCGATGTCGAACTCTTCTTCGAGTGCCTCGCTTAGCGTCATCACGTGGATGTGGGGGAGGTGCTCATACTCCCAGTCGGGGTCATCTAGGGCGTCGGTCGTGACGAGCGAGACGTCGAAGCCGTGCTCGGCCGCGAGGTTACGTGCGTGCGTGATCACCACTCCGACGCCGCCGGAGAGCTGCAGGTCCTTGAGAAGAAAGGCTATGCGCACGCTGGCGGGTATCGTAACGGCGTCATCGCCGAATCACCGATAAATCAGATCAGGAGCGCTTCGCAGCCGCCGCTGCGCGTCGCCTTTGTTGGTCAGTCGACCTTCTTCGAAGCCTGCTCGCTTGAGCCGCAGTCGGCCGCTGCCGTTGGTCTTGAATCGCGCTTCGTTGAATATCGCGACGGCGCCGAGATTGAGCCTGTTCTGGAGCAGCTCGCTGAATTCGGCGCAGAGGTCACCGTTCTCTTCCGGCCCGAAATCTTCCCGCGCGGCGCTCTGCACGAGCTCCCAGGCGCCGTCGTTGGCTTCCTGACAGAGCCGCTGCCAAGGCGCGAGAAAGGCGCCGTCGCACACTCCGACCTCGACAAGCGCCTGCGCGACCTTCAACGCACCGACCCGCTCAACGTCGATCGCGTAATCAGCTTCGACCCACTGATCGCCGCCGCTGCCAGCGATGCCGTGCCTGTCTGGCGTTCGCTGCCGCTCCCGGTCGCCGACAGCTTCTACCGCCCCGTCGCCGGCACGCTTGCCGCGCCGCCGGCGCTCTTCGTAGGC
>JAEMTR010000064.1:1024-2542 GCA_016462245.1 Solirubrobacteraceae bacterium | reverse complement strand
GTGCAGAGCACCTCCAACAGTTGATGGAGGAGCATTCGGTTGCGATCAACGTCCACAACGAGCCTTATCCAACCTTTGAGAACCGCGTCTGCATCCACCTCGCAGCCGGCCAGCTTGTCCTTTCCGAGCCGCTCAGCCCGGCCCACGGTCTGGAGCCGGAGATCGACTACCTCGAGTGTTACGACGGCGCCGTGCTCGCCGAAGCGCTCGAGCGGCTTCGCCACCTGCCCGGGCTTTGGCAGGACGTCCGCATCCGCGGCCGCCGCAAGGCCGAGCTTTACCGCGCTTCGCACGTCTACCCACGGATTATCTTCGACCTACTGGCCGATCTGAAGTCGGCGCCGTCGGCTAGGCCGGGTGCGGCGCTGACGCCGAAAGCTGCGAGTCTGGGCTAATTCATGGAACTGATCCCCACACGGCTTGACGGCCCGCTGCTGATCGAGCCGCGAGTCTTCCCTGACAGCCGCGGATTCTTCGCCGAAACCTTCCGCAGCAATGTTTTCGCCGACTTTGGCATCACTGAGCCGATGGTTCAACAGAACCACTCACGCTCCAGCTACGGCGCCGTGCGCGGAATGCATTTTCAGATCGGCGAGGGGGTGTCGAAGATCATCTCCTGCGTCCGCGGCGAGATTCTCGACGTGCTCGTTGACATTCGCCGCAGCTCGCCGAGCTTCGGTCAGTGGGAGGCGTTCCCGCTCGATGACGAAGCGCTGCGGATCCTTTACGCCCCGATCGGCTTCGCGCACGGCTTCTGCGTCCTCAGCGAGGTCGCCGATGTGACTTACCAACAGAGTGCCTACTACTCGGCCGACGTTGAGCGCGGCTTCTCGCCGAGCGACGCCAAGGTTGCAATTGACTGGCCATTTCCTGCCGACGAGCGGCTGCTCTCGGAGCGCGACCTAAACGCACCGACGCTCGCCGACGTCGCCGACTCGTTCGACTTCGCTTAAGCGCTGGCCAGTAGCTCGTCGGCGAGCCGCGGCAGCACGACCGAGCTGCGCCGCTGCTCTGCCGCCGCGCGCCCAGCGCTACGAATCTGACTAAACGAAGCCGCTTCAGCGAGCGCATCCGAAATCAGAAGCTCAAGTTCGTCGGGGTTGCTGAACGTCAGTAGATGCTCTCGCCCGAGCAACCCGGGCTGCTCAAAGGGGCTCTCGGCAAGGACGAGCAGTCCTGCCGCGAGCGCCGGGCCAATGCGGTCGCGCGCAGGTATATCGGCTTCGCTGTGGAGATCGATTGCGATCTGGCAGCGCCCCATCAGCCCTCTCAGCTGAGTATGGCTAGCGCCGCTGATGAGGTGGAGAACATCGAAGCGGTGCTTGACCGGCTGGAGAAAACGGTCACGTCGCTCGCTCGCGGAGCCGTCAAAGAAGGCTCGCTCGATGCTCTCGAAGTTTGGCGACTCGACGAAGAGGTCGTCGCTAACGGGCCGCGCCATCAGCATCCACTTCTCTGCGCCGGCCCTCGCCGCTGTCTGCGGATCGGTCGCAATCAGCAGCGTGAATGGGGCTAGGT
>JAEMTR010000064.1:0-1014 GCA_016462245.1 Solirubrobacteraceae bacterium | reverse complement strand
AGGTCGGCCCGATCGGCCGGAGCTGGGCTTGGCGGAGTCAGCCAGGCCGCGACGGGCAGCCCTGCCCGCGCCAGTGCTTCGCCTTCTCCCGGCCGGGGATTGAATACAACCGCCGCGTCTGGACGGCTCGCAGCAACCGCAGCGGCGAGTGCGTCCGGGCCTCGGTGGGCGCCGCGCAGGACGAGTTCGAAGCGATCGCCGTCGGTCGGTGCTGGCCGAACGGTTGAGAGAACGTTGCGATCGCCTACAAGAATGGTCGTTCGTCTCTCGGGCACGGTTCGTCGGTAATGGAAGCAGCGCCCCGCGGCTAGAGCTCCTCGGCGACCTTCGGCGCCATCCGGTCGAAGACGATGAAGGCGATCACGCACAGCGCAATCGCGAGCGTCACAGGGACTGCCAGCAGCCAGGGGTTGCCAAAGACCTCGAGTACCGTCGGCGCGCTCGGTGAGACGACAGCGTGGCGCAGCTGCTCAACGATGCAGGCAAAAGGGCTGATCAGAAGCAGCTTCTGCAGCGTCGCGTCCTTTATCGCCTCAATCGGGATGAGGACCAGTGAGATGAAGTAGAGCGTCTGCAGCAGCACCTCCCAGATCGGCCGAATGTCGCGGTAGCGGACGAATAGCGCTGAGAGAAGAGTTGAGATCGCCGTGACGAGGATCACGAGCAGCACGAGAAGAAGCGGGAATTCGTAAAGCCACGTCCAGTGAGGGCTGCCGCCCTGAATGATTAGGAAAATGAAGACGACGACATAGTTGATCAGGAAGTTGAACAGCGCCGTCAGCACAATTGCAAACGGGATTGCCAGGCGCGGGAACTGAATCTTGCGGACGAGAATCTCGTTTTCGACCAGCGCCCCAACTGAACCGGTGCTTGATTCCGAGAGGAAGGTGAAGATGACGATTCCCTGCAGCAACACAACCGGGTAGTACTCGACCTCTTCGAAGCGCAGTATCTGGGTGAAAAAGAGATACAAGACGCCGAACATCAGCAGCGGGCGCATCAACTGCCATAGAT
>JAEMTR010000239.1:1445-2114 GCA_016462245.1 Solirubrobacteraceae bacterium | reverse complement strand
CCGCTCATTCACTTCTGACGAGACCCTCTCCAGCGTTGAAAGGCTGACCTATCGACACGCGCTGAAAGTTGCGAGTGCCGCAGTGCTGCAGTGTGCGTCCGAACCGCGCGTTGCAAAGGTCGGAGGAGGACACGAAGCCCCACTTCTAGGGCTCTGAGCAAAAAGTTTCGAATCGCTTATGTGGCGTTCAAAACTTTTTGGTCGCGTCGCTCCCTAGCGGCGCTCTTAGAGCCTAAAAAGCTCCCCAAGGTCATCACGCGACTCGCAGCTGAAGCCGTTTTCCTCGAGCGTCTGGATGATCTCGTCTTCGTCGTAGGCGCTTAGCGTCCAGCCGGAGTCGAGCGCTCCGCTGTATTCGGTTCCTATCTGCTGGAGCACCGATTCGGGGATGAACTCGTCGGCGATCTGGTGGTAGTAGATGACGGGCCAGTCGTCGAGCTCGCCGCCGACGGCCTTCTCCGCTTCGAACTCGCGCGGATGGATGAAGCCTTCGGAAACGCGGGCAAACTGCTCGTCGGTTAGTGCGGCGCGGACGTCGCCCCAGGTCGCGCAGCCGGGCAGCACTTCGCGCAGCGCAAACGCCTCCTCTACGAGCGCCTTCGGCGCGAACAGCATGTTGTCGGCCTCGTCGGTGTAGTAGACGAGCTTGCGGTCAAATGTGTCAGTCAT
>JAEMTR010000239.1:0-1435 GCA_016462245.1 Solirubrobacteraceae bacterium | reverse complement strand
GGGTTTCTAGTGTCGTCGCCAAAAACTCGCCGGCTTAGTCCCCGAGGTAGGCCTCGGCATCTAATCCGCGGGCCGATTGCACTGGCAGCCGAACGGCCACGGCCCGACGTCGATCACTTCCAGATCGCACACGTCGCAGTATTCGGTTGGATTAGCCCGGGAATGCATCGTGGCGTAACAGTGGGGGCAGCGGCCGATCACTAGCGTTACGAGGCTCGGCGCGGGCATCTCAAAGGTCACCGTGCCCTGGAACTTGACGACCTTCTGGCAGGGCCAGCAGAGCCCCATGCGCCGTTGGAACCGTGCACGTTCATAGCGGCTCATTTCGCTTTCACCGCTTCCACCGGCCGGAAGACAATGAGTCCCTGCGCTACCGCGGTCTTGTAAACGCCCTTCGGCATCTCGGAGAGCGGTTCGCGGATCAGCTTGTCGATCGCGCGGTTCATTGGCCGTGCGCCGAGCGATGGGTCGCTTTCGTGGCTTGCCACCAGCTTCGCGACGGCAGGCGTGAACTTGACGGCGTAGCCGGCGTCGGTCAGCTCGGCTGAAACCTGCTTGAGGCGCGTCCTGGCGATCTCGGTCATGACCTCGTCATTCAGCGCGTTGAAGACGAACGCTTCATCAACGCGGTTGAAGAGCTCCGGCGGGAGCCGGTTGCGAACAGCCGCGACGACCCTTCCCGCACGCTCGGTGTTCGCTGCTTCGCTTGTGGTGTCGGTCAGATCAGCGAAGCCGAAGTCGCTGCTAGTGAACGCCTGCGAGCCGATGTTCGATGTCATCACGATCACCGTCTTCGAGAAGTCGGCGACGTAGCCGCTGCTGTCGGTCATGTGGCCCTCGTCGAACGTCTGCAGGAAGACCTGCCAAATGTCACGGTCAGCCTTTTCGAACTCGTCGAGAAGGATCAGCGAGTGGGGGTTCTTGGCGACTCTTGTTGTGAGCCAGCCCGCTGGCTGGTCGCATCCCCGGTAGCCGGGGGCCGGACCGGTGATTTTCGAGATCATCCAGTCTTGGCTGTACTCGCTCATGTCGAGCCGGATCATGTTGTCGCCCGGATCGAAGAGCGCATCCGCAATCGATTTAGCCATCTCTGTCTTGCCGACGCCGGTTGGGCCAGCGAAGAAGAAAACACCGAGCGGCCGCTTGTTCGACGCGCCCGTCAGGCCACGCTGCGCCATCGCGACGCGCGACGCGATACGGCCGATCACGTGGTCCTGGCCGACGACGCGCCGCTTCAGTGCCTTCTCCAGCTGAGTGCGCGTTAGCGGCGGCCGGATTTCGTCGGTAGGGATTACCTCATCGCCGCGCTTAACGTTGGTCTGCTTATGCGGCCTCGGCTCGATCAGCTGCGCCGCGTCGACGCTGAAGAGCGTCCTGAACTCAGGATGCGTCTGCCGCAAAGCCGCTAGCACGCGCGGGATCATCATCACGGTCG
>JAEMTR010000238.1 GCA_016462245.1 Solirubrobacteraceae bacterium | reverse complement strand
GGTATAGGAAGTGCTCATTACTTCATTCTCGCAGGTTCTAAATCAAGCTGGCACTGATCGGGCAGCAAGCCCGCTTCGTAATCTGCATAGAGCGATGAGCGAGAACGTTTGGGACTACCCGCGGCCACCAAGGCTGGAGCCGTGTAAGCGGCGGGCAAGGGTCGAATTTGGCGGCCAAATGATCGCCGACAGCAGCCGCGCGCTGCGCGTGCTCGAGACCAGCCACCCGCCGGTTATCTACATCCCGGCCGAGGATTTCATCGCCGGCGCTCTAGTCCCATCCGACTCCAGCTCAACCTTCTGCGAGTTCAAAGGGGTCGCCGACTACCTTGACGTCAGCGCTGGCGGCAAGGTCGCCGAAGCTGCGGCCTGGACCTACCCGCGCCCAGTCGACGCTTACGCATCGCTGGCTGAGCATGTCGCCGTCTACCCCGAGAAGATGGATCGCTGCCTACTCGATGACGAAGTTGTGCGCGCTCAGGAAGGCGACTTCTACGGCGGCTGGGTAACCGACGAGATCGAAGGCCCGCTGAAGGGCGGCCCCGGCACTCGCGGTTGGTAATAGGCTTAGCGCGAGCAATCCCGACTGAGAGGTACCCCGTGGCAAAGAAGAGTCAGCAGCAGCTAACCGTCGATCCTGTTTTCGCGCGTCCGGGTGACAGCGACGATTTCTCGAAGTACAAGCTTCCACCGGAGCCGATGCTGCCTGAGGCGGCCTACCAAATCGTGCACGACGAAGCGATGCTCGACGGCAACGCGCGGCTCAACCTCGCAACCTTTGTCAGCACGACGATGGACGACTTCGCGTCAAAGCTTTACAGCGAGGCGTTCGACAAGAACATGATCGACAAGGACGAGTACCCCGCGACCGCTGAGATTGAGGATCGCTGCTGGAAAATCGTCGCCGACCTCTGGAACGCACCTGACCCTGGGAAGACGATCGGAACCTCGGCAATCGGCTCTTCAGAGGCCTGCATGCTCGGCGGCCTCGCACTGAAGCGCCGCTGGCAGCAGGCACGCCGCGCCGAAGGCAAGTCAACTGAGAAGCCGAACATCATCATGAGCAGCGCCGTCCAAGTCGTCTGGGAGAAGTTCGCCAACTACTGGGATGTTGAGCCGCGCTACGTGCCGATCTCGCTGGAGCACAAGACGCTCGACGCTCATGACCTTGAGAAGTACGTCGACGAGAACACGATCGGCCTCGTGGCGATCATGGGCGTCACCTACACCGGGATGTACGAGCCGGTCAAGGAGATTGCCGCTGCGCTAGACAAGATCGAGAAGAAGACCGGGTTCAACGTGCCGATCCACGTCGACGCAGCCTCCGGCGGCTTCATCGCTCCGTTCCTGCAGCCCGAGCTGGAGTGGGATTTCCGCATCAAGCGCGTCCACTCGATCAACACCAGCGGCCACAAGTACGGCCTCGTCTACCCAGGCCTCGGCTGGGTTGTTTGGCGCAAGCGCGAGTACCTCCCCGACGACCTGATCTTCAACGTGACCTACCTCGGCGGTGAGATGCCAACGCTGGCGATCAACTTCTCGCGCCCCGGCGCACAGGTGCTGCTGCAGTACTACGCCTTCATGCGGCTCGGCTTCGGTGGCTACCGCGACGTTCAGGCGCGCTGCCGCGACGTAGCGAAATACTTGTCAAGTGCGATCGCCAAAATGGGTCCGTTCAAACTCTGGAACGACGGTTCTGACATCCCCGTCTTCGCTTGGTACCTCAAGAAGAGCGCCAGCCCCAACTGGGATCTTCACGATCTCTCAAACATGCTGCGCCAGAACGGCTGGCAGGTGCCCTCCTACCCGATGCCTGACGACATGCCAGAGCTAACGGTGCAGCGCGTCGTCGTTCGCTCGGGCCTCTCGTTCGATCTCGCCGACAGCCTGCTCGAGGACATGCGCGTAGCTGTTGACTACCTCGACGCGCTCGAGGGTCCGCTGCCGCGCGAAGGCCGCGAGATGCGCAGCTTCGCGCACTAGCGCCGTCGGCCACCGAAGGAGCGCGCTATGACGCGCGATCTGAGGGCAACAGTCGAGGCCGCGACAGCGCGATCGCGACCGCGTTGGCGGCGTCTTCGCCGGAGCTGACAGCTCCATCCATGTAACCGGTCC
>JAEMTR010000237.1 GCA_016462245.1 Solirubrobacteraceae bacterium | reverse complement strand
ACCCGGTACTGATAAGCGCGATGCGCTCAAGAAGCCGCCTGCACCTGATTGGCCTAGTCAGTGATGGTGGCGTCCACTCCAGCATCGAACACCTCGAGGCGCTGATCCGCATGGCCGGCGACCTTTGCGTCGGCGAGGTTTTTGTACACGCCTTCACCGATGGTCGCGACAGCGACCCACACGGCGGCGAGGATTACTTGGCCGCCGTTAGCGACTGGTGCGAGTCGGCTGGCAACGCCCGCATCGCCAGCGTGATCGGCCGCTTCTACGCGATGGACCGCGACCAACGCTGGGCGCGCGTTCAGGCCGCCTACGACCTGCTCGCTCACGGCAGCGGCGAGCACAACGAGCCGAGCGCCGTCAACGCCGCCCGCGCCGCCTACCAGCGCGGCGAAACCGACGAGTTCATCGCCGCGACCGTGATCGGCGAGTCGGCCGCAATCGAACCCGGCGACAGTGTTATTGCGTTCAACTTCCGCCCCGACCGAATGCGCGAGATTACGCGCGCGCTCTGCGATCCGGCCTTCGCCGACGTTGATCGCGGCGGCGCGGCGCCGGTAACTAATTACAGCTGCCTGACCGAGTACGAAGAGGGCTGGCCTTACGCCGTCGCTTTTGAGCCTGAACGCCCCCGGGTCACTTTGCCGCAGCTGATCGCGGCATCCGGCGGGCGCCAGCTCCACGTAGCCGAAACTGAGAAGTATCCGCACGTCACCTACTTCTTTGCCGGCGGCGAGGAGCACCCGCAGCGCGGCGAGCGGCGCGAGCTAGTGCCCTCCAACCGCGAAGTCGCGACCTACGACGAGAGCCCGCAGATGAGCGCCCAAGGCGCGGCCGACAAGTTTGTCGCCGCTTGGAATGAAGAGCAGCCGCAGTTCGCGATCATCAACTTCGCCAACCCCGACATGGTTGGCCATACCGGCGTTATCCCCGCAGCAGTTACGGCGATCGAAACGGTTGACCGCTGCCTTGGCGAAGTTGTCGCCGCCGTTGAGGCCAGCGGCGGAGAGCTGGTAATCACCGCCGACCACGGCAACGCTGAGCAGATGCTCAACGATGACGGCTCAGCGAACACTGCCCACTCGCTGAACCCGGTTCCGCTGATCGTCACGCGCGAAGGGCTGGAGCTGCGCGATGGCGGGATCCTCGCCGACGTCGCGCCGACGCTGCTGGAGCTGCTCGGGATCGAGCAGCCGCCGGAGATGACCGGCCGCTCCTTGATCGAATCTTAAGCGGCGGCGCGCGGGTTGACCAGCGGCGTCAGATTCAGTTCGATCTGATCACGGTGCTGCTGGTACTGCTCAGGCAGCTGAAGCTTCAACCCGAGCTGATCTAGCGGCTCGTCGATCGTGAAGCCAACGTCGCGCGTGGCTACCTCAAAGAGCACGCCGCTCGGCTCACGGAAGTAGATCGAGTGGAAGTACTGACGGTCAATGATCGGCGTTGACTGCGCGCCGGCTCCATTGGCATCGGCGATTGTGACTTCGAGCTCGGCGTCGTCGGCGGCAGACCATGCGACGTGGTGAACGGTTCCTGCGCCCGGTCGCGGAGAGTCCGCCGGCGCCTCGTCGTAGTCAAGCGTCGCGCTGCGCTCAGCGCCGCTGAGTAGCCAGCTGCCGGCGCCGTTGGCTGGCGTGAAACCGAGCGCGCCAAGCAGTCCGGCGCTGGCCTCAGGCTGCTGCGCGTAGGCGCGAACACCGGCGAAGCCGCGCAGCGCAAACTCGGCTGGAATCTCGCTTGACTGAGCGCTCAGCGGCGCGTTGTCGCTGCTGTCAATGACTAGCTGGTAGGCCAGCCCTTCGGGGTCGCAGAAGCTCAGAACGTCGTTCTCGTGCAGGACCGACATCTCGGCCTCGCGCAGCCGCGCCTTCCAAAAGTCGAGCGCCTCGGCTGAGGCAACGCGCCAGATGATCGTGTGGACCATCCCAACGCCGGGGAGTCCGGGCGACGCGCCCGGATACTCAAAGAAAGTCAGCGCCGCGCCGGGGCTAGCGAGCTCGTCGGCGAAGTAGAGGTGATAGGCCGACGGGTCGTCGAAGTTGACCGTCTGCTTGACCATTCTCAGGCCCATCACGCCAGCGTAGAAATCGACGTTCGCCTGCGCGTCACCTGTGAT
>JAEMTR010000236.1 GCA_016462245.1 Solirubrobacteraceae bacterium | reverse complement strand
GAGAATCACCGCGCCGCTTTCCCGCACGAGGAATACGTCGCCGGTGAGAGCCCAGTGCGGGTTGCCGGCAGGGTCTTCGACGAGAAGGAGATCACCGCACTAGTTGACTCCTCGCTCGACTTCTGGCTGACGACCGGCCGCTACGCAGCCGAGTTCGAGCGGCGCTTCGCGAAGGAGCGCTTTGGCCGCCGCCACACGATCCTCGTCAACAGCGGCTCGTCGGCGAACCTCGTCGCCTTCTCAGCCCTGACTTCGGTCCAGCTCGGCGAGCGGCGAATCAAACCAGGCGACGAAGTGATCACCGTTGCGACCGGCTTCCCGACGACGATCAACCCGATCATCCAGAACGGCGCCGTGCCGGTATTCCTCGACGTCGAGATTCCGACCTACAACATCGACGTGACGCATCTGGAGGAGGCCCTGAGCGAGAAGACGCGGGCTGTGATGCTTGCCCACACGCTCGGCAACCCGTTCGACCTAGCCACGATCACTGCATTCTGCGAAGCCAACGATCTCTTCCTGATCGAGGACTGCTGCGACGCGCTCGGCAGCACCTACGACGGTAAGCCGGTCGGCTCGTTCGGCGAGTTTGCGTCGGTCAGCTTCTACCCCGCCCACCACATCACGATGGGCGAAGGCGGAGCCGTGATCTGTAACGACGGCAAGCTGAAGGTTATTGCTGAATCGTTCCGTGACTGGGGCCGCGACTGCTGGTGCGAGCCGGGGGATCAGGACACCTGCGGCAAGCGTTTTGACCAGCAGTTCGGCGAGCTGCCAGCCGGCTACGACCACAAGTACACATACTCGGAGATTGGATTCAACCTCAAGCTGACCGACATGCAGGCCGCGGTCGGCGTTGCTCAGCTGGAGAAGCTCGATCAGTTCATCGACGCCCGCAAACGCAACTTCGCGCGGCTCTACGAGGGCCTGAAGGATCTTGAAGAGGTGATGATCCTGCCGCAGGCAACGGCAAACAGCGAACCGAGCTGGTTTGGCTTCCCGATTGCGATCCGCCCCGAGGCGGCGGTGACGCGCAACGAAGTGGTTCGGGCGCTAGAGGACCGTGGAATCGCCACAAGGCTGCTCTTCGGCGGCAACCTGATGCGCCAGCCGGCCTACCGCGACGTCGAACACCGCGTCGTCGGTGAGATGGCGAACTCCGACTTCGTGATGGAGAACGTCTTCTGGATCGGCGTCTACCCCGGACTCCAAGAAGAACAGATTGACTTCATGCTCGAAGTACTGCACGAGATCGCTGGATAGACGGGCGACCGGCCGAACAAATGCTCTCCCGCCTGCGCGCAAACAGCTACACAATCTCGGCTGAGGCCTACCGTCGCGTTGCCTATACGGCGCTCGTCTCGCTCTGGCTGATCGTTCTGACCGGCGCTGCGGTGCGCCTAACCGGCTCCGGGCTCGGCTGCCCGGATTGGCCGAAGTGTTACGGCGGCGTCGTAGCCCCCGGGCAGCTCCACGCCTGGATTGAATACGGCAACCGGCTGATCTCCGGATTCGTCGGGCTGGCGGCGATCGCCGCCGGAATTCTGGCCTGGCGACGCAGGCCTTTCCGCTGGGAGCTGGCGCGGTTCGGCGCGCTGCTGCCACTCGGCGTGCTGGCCCAGATTGGGCTCGGCGCGTTGACGGTCGAAAACGACCTCGCGCCCGGCTTCGTGATGGCCCACTACATCCTCTCAATGCTGATCCTCGACGCGGCCTTCGCCTTGGCATGGTGCTCAACCTATGAGCCCGGCGAACGTGAACGCTCGACCGACCGGCTCGGAGTTTGGGCGGTTCGATGCCTGCTGCCGATCGGCGCGCTTACGATCGCCGTTGGCACTGCGGTTACGGCTGCGGGCCCGCACGCCGGCGGCGCGGGCACCGGCGACGTAATCAAGCGGCTCGACTTCCGAGGCGCCGACACGCTCTCATGGCTCGTATACAGGCACGGAACAATCGCAATCATCTTTCTGATCAGCGTGATCGCCGTGACGCTGCTGCTGATGCGGCCCGGAGGCGACCGCCGCGCCGTGCGACCACTGACCGTTTTGATCGGACTGCTGATAACGCAGGCCGCGCTTGGCATCGCGCAGTACAACCTCGAGGTGCCAGCAGAGCTGGTTTGGCT